>NZ_JSDQ01000067.1:0-3596 GCF_000813665.1 Neochlamydia sp. EPS4
GTGTTGATGATTAGAGCGGTTTATCATTTACCCCTCCGTGCTGTGCGAGGATTTGTGTCATCGCTGATTACTTTGCTGGCTTTGGGATTGCCTGTTCCTTGTTATACCCGCATTTGTAGGCGTGCTAAAGAGCTTGGGCAAGAGCTTACAAAGCTAAGCCGTAAGCGTCCAACAGACATAGTCTTTGATTCCACTGGAGTGAAAGTTTATGGTGAAGGAGAGTGGAAAGTACGCCAGCATGGCAAAGTAAAGCGGAGGACTTGGAGAAAGATTCACTTAAGCGTTTGCCCAGACTCGCATGAGATTATTTTGAGTGAATTAACAACTAGCAATAAAGCTGATGATTTAGTGGCGAGCCAAATGATCCCCAAGCTGCCAAAGAGCGTAAAGACCACTTATGGAGATGGCGCTTATGATAGACAAGCTTTCTATCGATCGTCTTATGTTCGGGGGATAGATCCTGTAGTGCCTCCAAGAAGAGGAGGAAGGCTAAGCCAAGAGACGGACAAACCTTGGATGAAAAAAAGGAATGATAACTTAAAAGTCATTCAAGGCTTGGGAGGAGATGATGAGGCTAGGCAGGTTTGGAAGAAGCTTAGTGGCTATCATAGAAGATCGCTTGCCGAAACGGCGATGTACCGCTTTAAAAGAAGCTTTGGAGGAGATTTTCGCTCTAGGAAGCTAGACTATCAGCGGGCAAAATTATATGCTAAATCTTTGGCGATGAATAAGATGGCGGCACTTGGAATGCCCCAAGGACAATGGGTGCTAACTTGATAAGCTTTTAAACAGACCAACTATTAGGTCATTTACGCAACAAGGCCTTCTAAATGTATATTTCTTTCTTTGAAAAAGAGGAGAAAAAAATGAAGCTTGATCTTCTTGATATTTATACGGCCTATCTTATCAGCTAGAATCAACAAGCAACAGCTACAGGACTATCCAACCTTTTAGATGGTAAGGTTAGCCATGATAAAATCATCCATTTTCTTAATAACAATCCAGGCGGATCAAAAGAGCTATGGCAATATGTTAAAAAGCAAGTGCGCCATCTAGAACAAGATAAAGGAGGTGTATTGATTATTGATGATACGATAGAAGAAAAACCCTATACAGACTTAAGGAAGATCAAGTAAAAGGGATTAATCTACTTTCCTGCCTTATTAGCTATGGAGATTACACTTTTCCCATCGGCTTTGAAGTAATCAAAAAAGATATGCATTTTTGCGATGTGAAAACAAAGAAGAAAAAAGGCAGTCATCCATTACTAAAAACCAACATTTCAGAGCGCTTATCCAACAGGCAGTTACCAATCAAGCGAAGTTTGAGTATGCGCTGGCTGACAATTGGTTTGGCACTAAAGATAATATGGAATTTATCCATTCTGAACTTAAAAAGATGTTTATATTTGGCATAAGATCTAATCGATTAATTGCTTTCTCTCACGAACAAAGGAAAAAAGGTCAGTAGCAAAATTTAAACAAGAAAACGTCGGGCTGGATTTCGATCAAAACCTACGCTCACATAGTAGTTAGATGGCACAGCTAATATATAAGGGCAGCATTCTTGCTCTAGATAAGCTCTTAAGGAATAAACTCCATATACCTCGTCTCCCACTACCCAAGAAGGCCTGATCCCATGGCTAAAAGCTCGCTGTAGCATCAGCATAGCTAATTATATTTTCGTTTTAAATTTAACTTCTCTAGGTATACCCGCTCTTGCTCTACGTTCTTCATCTAAAAACCATTCTTCGGGGATATATAGCTCTCGATCAATTAGTACGTGGCCTTGGTTAGTTGCATAGGAAAGGAAAACCCCTACTTGACAATTCTCAATTCTTCCTGCTGTTCCACTATATTGTCTTGCCACTCCTGCTGAATGCTTACCTTTCTTTAAAAAGCCCGTCTCATCTATAGCTAGTATACCGCCTTCTTTATCTTTCAACACTTCCATTTGCAACCCATCTCTGATTGCATCTGCTTGCCATAAACCACGGCGTAGTAGATGTTGAAAAGCATACGGGGTTTGTAAGCCGGCCTCTTCTGCCAATTGCCAGGTATTTTTACGTTCTGCTTTGCTCATTAATCCCCATGTATATTGCAAAGCTACTTGTCTAGCTTCTTCCCGGCTAAAAAAAGGCCTTAAAAATAAGGCTAGCTCTTCTTTTTTTTGTTTTATAGTTTGGTTTATTGCTTTCAATTCCATCCCTCACCTCCCTACTTAACAAATAAAATAGCATACTATATTTTTTATTACCACTGTAGTACTACCATGCTCTAAAAGTAATGGCAGCAACCTCTTTTAGCATTACGTTCGATCAGTGGGCCCTTGATAACTCCCAGTTTGACTGAGGCTATCTAATCGTTTCCTCCATGTGGCAAGCTCTGTGGGTAGCTTTTCTTTTAATCCATCGTAGGTAAGATTTAGTTTATGCGCGGAGAAATAAGTTATCCTTTTATCAGAAATTTGAAGTAGCTGGCCTTTAACTGAAAAGCTGTCCGCCACAAAGAAACAAACCCATGCGATTAAAGGAAATGATTCGAGGCTCATTTCTAATAAAGCATTCTTATTGACTTTTCTTAGGGCGTCGACAGCATGCTTTTTGACTTTTCTTAGGGCGTCGACCCCATACTTTGGGGCAATATAATCGCCCCCCTTGAGAATTTGGATGAGAGCATCTAGCACTTCATTAGCAATTTCGCCTCCTAGCCCTGCCGCTCTTCCTAAAGCATCGGCAGCATGCTTTTGGGCAATACCATCGCCCTCCTTGAGAATTTGGATAAAAGCGTCTACCGCCTCCTTAGGAAACTCGCTTCCCTGCTTTGCCGCTCTTTTTAGAGCGCAGGCAGCATGCATTTTGGCATAACTCTTTCCCTCCTTGAGAACTTGGACAAAAGCATCTACCGCTTCCTTAGGAAGCTTGCCTCCTTGCCTTGCCGCTCTTTTTAGAGCGCAGGCAGCCCCACGCGTGGCCTCGCTATCCCCCTCCTTGAGAATTTGGACAAGAGTATCTAGAGCCTTCTTAGGAAGCTTACCTCCTTGCATTGCCACTGTTCCTAAAGCATAGGCAGTCCCACGTATGGCTATGGCATTGCTATCCCCCTCCTTGAAAATTTGGACAAGAGTATCTAGAGCCTCCTTAGAAAACTCGCTTCCCTGCTTTGCCGCTCTTTTTAGAGCGCAGGCAGCCGCACGTATGGCTATGGCATCGCTATCCCCCTCCTTGAGAATTTGGACAAGAGTATCTAGAGTCTCCTTAGAAAACTCGCTTCCCTGCTTTGCCGCTCTTTTTAGAGCGCAGGCAGCCGCACGTATGGCATAACTATCCCCCTCCTTGAGAATTTGGACAAGAGCATCTACCGCTTCCTTAGGAAGCTTGCCTCCTTGCATTGCCACTGTTTCTAAAGCAATGGCAGCCGCAAGTATGGCATTGCTATCCCCCTCCTTGAGAATTTCGACAAGAGCATCTACCGCTTCCTTAGAAAGCTTACCTCCTTGCCTTGCCACTGTTTCTAAAGCATCGGCAGCCCCACGCGTGGCATCACTATCCCCCTCCTTGAGAATTTGGACAAGAGCATCTACCGCTTCCTTAGAAA
>NZ_JSDQ01000068.1:0-56769 GCF_000813665.1 Neochlamydia sp. EPS4
TAGCGCCTCCTTAGAAAACTCGCCTCCTTGCTTTGCCACTGTTCCTAAAGCATCGGCAGCATGCTCTTTGGCAATATAATCGCCCTCCTTGAGAACTTGGACAAGAGTATCTAGCGCCTCCTTAGAAAACTCGCCTCCTTGCTTTGCCACTGTTCCTAAAGCATCGGCAGCACTCTTTTGGGTACTATCATCGCCCTCCTTGAGAACTTGGACAAGAGCATCTACAGCTTCCTTAGGAAGCTTGCCTCCTTGCTCTGCCACCTCTGCTAGGAAAAAGTTAGCAAGCAACCTGACATGAGGGTCCTCATTGTCCTTAAGAACCTTGTCCTTAAGAACCTTAACAATCAATCTTACTATTTCTAAAGATAATCTTTTTCCTGTTGTTATGAGGTTTATTAAGTTTCTTAGCATATTTTTTATGGCGTGTGAGTCGGATAATAATCTTTCGATAGCATGCATTATTTTAGGATGATTAAGGAGATTTATATTTCTAAGCAACTCTTCAACGTTTAAACCTAACAATGATAGACCTATCATATAGTCTTTTACAAGCTCAATGAAGCCCTCGTACTGCTTCACCTGAGCAGGATTTTGACACTCTTCAAAACAATTCGCAATCAAATGGAGTTCGCTTCTGACAGCTAGGTCATGAGGTTCAGCAAAAAGATCATCAAAAAAAGATTGTAGCGGGTTTGTATTTAAATTCAAATAGAACCGATTATTGGTGATAGAAAGGGAAATATAGCCAGAAATCATGCGCAAAACTAGGCTATAACGCGGTTCAAATTTGTAATTCAGTAAAAAGCTTTGGCATGCTTGTCGATTTTCTCCTTGAAGATATTGATTGGCAACTTTTGAAGCTGTTAAAAATTCTTGAAAGGTTAAGTGAATAAAATACCCTTTTTCTTTGGGGATGCGGAGAAGTCCACAATCTGTAAGCTCGTTGGATGTGATGGCGTTACCTCTAAAGTGATCAATTTCTCTTATCTCCAAATAAAGGGTATTTTTTTTTATGGCAAAATCAGCCATTTCTTCAAAAGCTGTGGCTATTTTGGCTACTTCTTGATTATAACGCAGGTTGTTCTCTGTAAGAATTTTCTCCTTAGTTTGACTGGATCGGCCTTGATCAATTCTTCTTAAAAGAAACCATTTATACATCCAGTTAACAATGCGTTCGTAAATAGCCGTCATTGTAATGGATTGAGTAGAATCAAAAACCTCTGGATCTTCGTTAAAGAGGCAGCAAAGAAGAGTCAAGTTAATGGGAATTTGCGCAAGACTTAAGACCTGGGGAGAGCTTTGTAATAAGTGGGAAAGTTTTTGTTTTTTTTCTTCTGCTTGAACTTGTTTGAAAAATCTATCGATATAACGTTCGACCCCTTCTTTATCAAAGCCTAAAAGCTCTAGCTCACAAGAACGGTTAAAAGAGCAACTTCCAGGTCGTGAGGTAATTAGAATATGGGGAAATAACTCTTTTAGCTCCTTAAAGGCTGTAGCCAGGCTTGTATTTCCTTGAGCTTCTGCAGAAAGCTCATCATAACCATCTAAAACAAGAAGAGTTTTCTCTCGCAAAGTGGCATCGTTTATGCAAGCCTCACTTGCTCTTAAATCAATTTTGCCTGCATATTCCCTAGCAATAAGATCAGCGGGAGTATACTCTTTATCAGCAGGATATTTCTTTAAAGTAAGGTTTCTTAAGGGAATCCAAAAAAGATAAGAAAAAATGCCTTGCCAAAGCTCTTCTTTTGCCCAGCGATAGGCAATGTAGTGGCATAAAGTGCTCTTACCAATTCCTGCCGCGCCTTGAATGTAAATTCTTTTAGCGTTTTCTTTTTCAAGGCTTTTGTGCTCGAAAAGCTTTTCAATTTCAATATTCTCTTTAGACTCATAGATGGTTTCAGAAGTTGGGATGTGATCATCTTGTAATTGCTCAGAATGTTTATCAAGTGCTTGGTCACGCACTCTTCTTTCTTTGCTTTCAATGATCGCTAAACGTACATAAATCTCTTCTAAAGGAACTTTAAATTCCCACTCTTGCTCTGCTTTGATCCTAAAAATAGAAAGAGTTTTCTGAGAAAGGTAAAGGCTTTGAAGGGAGTTAATGAGAGTTTGTGGGTTTAGGGGTACTTGAGACAAGGGCTGCAAGGCATGGTATTGAATAATAGGTTTAGATTCTATATGCAGCGTTGCATATTGCTCTAAGTGGATTTGACTAGCGTTAGCCTGGACATTAAAATGTCCAGGCGTAGTTTGCAAAGCTGTAAGACTGTGCTCACAACCATCTAACCCATCAGCAGAGCGCTGTACTGATGGGCTGCTTACTTTGGGTAGTTTCCAAATACCCCCGCGGCTAGCAGTTGAGCCGTTTTGTCAGAAGGATTGGCCACTACTGCGGATTGAGAATGAGACTCTTGATCCATCTGGCTCACCCTTGCTTTTCCTCCTTTTATACCCATTACCAAGTTTTTTGCATGTGGGCCTATCCTATGATATTCATCTATAGCACTCCCTTCAGTGGCAGGTTCTAGAAGCTTGGGAGTTTGCAGAGGCACTGGAGGGGGAATAACGGATGGTGAATCTTTTATCTCTTCTTTTTGCTCAGCTTTAAAAAGGATGCGTAAGTTTTTTCCCCATAGATAGCCCTTTTGCTCTAATCTAGAAGCGCAAACCAGGCCGATTAATTTAGCGCTAATCGATAAATAAAGCTCTTTCTCCTGTTCAAAATAACGCGTTTTTTCTTCTTCGGTAGAAAGAGCACGTAATTGTTGTATTAATTCAAGTGTTTTTCTAGGTTTTTCAGCATCTAAAATCGTAGGGTTTGATTTAATACGTTGGATAATTTTTGCTTGATCATTTAGAAGAGCTAACTCTTTCTGTTTAAAAGTGCTATAAGCATTGTGTCTTACCTGTTTAGCTTTAAGATAGGTAAATTTAGGTAAATCCTTTCCTTTTTTACCTTGGGCTAAACGTTTTATGATCCCATCATCTAATTCTGCATTGCGTCCACTAAAAATAAGGTTAAAAAGTCGCTGTCCATACTTGGCTGTATAATAAGCGACTTCTTCAGAAGAATAACCTTTATGCATTAATTCTTTACTATGTAAAAGCTTAAAGCCTACCTGCTGCAGAGCTGAGCCTAGTAAAGTTTGTTGTGAGATAGGAAGGTCTGCGGCACCGCTTTGCCCATTAACGACATGATACACAGCGGACCGACACACATAAGCTTCATTAGCAAATGTGCTTGCTAGGATTTGATAACCTTGATGCTCTGTTTGCAGCTGAGCTGTTTTTATAATGTTTTGGCGTAGTGAATCTTTTAACTTACGGCAACTTTCTTCCAATACAGCGCAATTCTTTTGCTTTATTTCAATCAGCTCTTGGATATCTTCATCGTCACTATTATGGTCTAATTTTTTTAAGTCGGCCAATTTTTTATCTAATGCTTGCTTTTTTGCCTCTAATGTATTTATTAAATGCTTTCTTTCACTCTTTAAAACTAGAATTTTTTCATAGCACTCTGTACATTTCTCTAAATGTTCAACATAGAGTCTGTTAAGAGCTGCAATGGTAATGTCTTGTTCATGTACCAATAGGGGGCCTAATTGACGTAACTCGTGCTTTTTCTCATCAAGGACTTTCAAATGATGGCTGCGTATGTTTTCTACCCCTTGAAAAATGGTATCATAATCCTGTTGGCAAAGTGAGATGTGGGCTCCTTGGGCATCATTAGGCAATTCTATTTCAAGAATTTTACCTAACCTTTTTTTAACAAAATCTTTAAATACTTGCCATTCCTCTTGCTCCAAGCTAGCATGCAGAGAGAATAAACTTGCCGCCATTTCTTGAACATGTTTTTGATATTTATACTCTTTAAATATCTTGGTAAATTCTTCTTCAGAAAAAAGCCTCTCTCCTTGAATTAAGGGATTATTTTCTTCATCATGAAGAAATTTGGGATAGATTTCTTTATCTTTGGCTATAGTATCTGTATACGCATTAGAATCTCGTTGGGAAGCAGAGGTCATCTTGAATAGTTCTTCCGAAATGCTATAAAAACCATCAATAATAGCATTAGTGATCCGACCTTCCAAATCGAGCCCTTCCCTTTTAATCCTTGCTTCTACATGTTCAAAAAAAGAGTTTTCTCCTGTAAAGGTGGTTAGAATAGAAGTATCAATATCGGAGGTTAATTTGCGGCTGCCAGGAGCTTTAATAGCAATCTTGCACTTTTGCGACTTTTCTACACCTGTAGGCACATGAGCTGTTTTTTGGGTGACTATAAATTCATACCATTTCGCCGTAAAGGTATAGCCATCAGTAGGTGTTTTCGCTATCCTACCTGCTATTCCTGCTGCTAGATTAAAATAAGAAGAGGGAAATATTCTTAAAATTGCTTCTCGGTAGCTGGCATAGTCGACTATATCGCGGTCCTCTATGTGGGCTTGCATCTTCTGGGCGGCTTGCTCTTGAGCCCCCTCCTCTAGGCGTAAAGTTGTAACGTAGTGTTTTTTAAGGGTTTCCCAATCGGTGTCTCCTAGTTGTTGAAACCGCTGGATTGCAGAAAAATCTTGTTGAATAGACATAGACATAGTGACCTCTTTGGTTAATTTAATACTATGTTATGAAAAAATGAGTCTCCTAATAAACAGGGAAAAGGTAATTAATTTCCTCCCATTCTTTGATTTACTCATAACTAAATGGTAGTTAAGAGTTTTAGTTTCATGCAAGTTTTTTTTTTACTTGAGCATAATTCTTTAGCATTAAAAAATATCTTTATTAAAGACTTTGATGATCTACCCCACATTCGGTAAGTTAATTTCCATGAGTATATAATTTCTGAAAAAGGGTCCTCAAACTTGTAATATATGTTTTATATTAGAAGTTAAATTAAGGATTAACTCTTTCATACCTTCAGGGGTACATTTTATCAAGAGATAAACACCTTTAAGAACTCGGAAGATCCAACGCAGAATGGGCATCTTTGGGGAGGCTTTCCTAATTGATTAATAATAGAGGTAGATAATCATTGTAATTGTTGACGCAAGTGAAGTTAAGTAAAGATATAGACCAGCAAGCAAAGACACATAATTACGGCTAAAGCTATAATCCTTTGCTCATTTTTAAAGAATGCCAAATAGATCTAGTGACGAGCAGATGCCCTTGCTGCCATCTATAAACACGCCCTGAACTTACAGAAAATGAGCCATTCTTGCTCGGCCCTAGATTGGAAGTTTTTATTAATCTGCTGATGGGCTAATTTTTCTTTTAACTGGGCTTAAAAAATTAAAAACCATGATTGTTTAAATCATGGTTTTTAAAATTTCTGGATAGAAATAAGGGCGTCTATTAATCGTAATTTCTATCACGATTAGAACGCTGTCCTCCTCTAGAATAGGAATCTCCACCGTTGCCACGAGGGCTTCTACTATCACGGCCACCACCTGCACCTGGTTGGCGCTCTTGGGCGGGACTTAAATGAAGATTACGCTCTAAGAAAGGCTTTTCATTAAGTTCGTGGATGCATTTTGCAGCTTCATCATCAGCTTCCATTTCTACAAATCCAAAACCTTTAGATTTGCCTGTATACTGATCTTTAATAATTTTGATAGAGACAACAGTTCCAAAAGCTTCAAAAAGAGGCTTTAAAGTCTCTTCACTTGCTTTCCAGGATAAATTGCCTACAAAAATTTTCTTCATATGGACTCCGTTTGAAATATTATAATAATTTTTTACTGTATTTTTTTATGTTTAAAAGCAAGTATTTAAAGGTAAGAAGAGCTAGCATTAGGGTGGTAAGCAACCGCTCTCCTTTGCTAACTTTTACTTAAATGCTTAATTTATAAATTTTTAGATCCTTGTGGCTTACAATCGTAAGGATGTGAAAGAATATTAAAAAAATTTAGCATGAATTCTAGTAATTTAATAAAGTAAGATTATTTTATATAATTGATAATGCTTCTATTTACCTGTATTTCTAGCTTCTATACTTTATTTAATAACTAAATCTGCCTACATCGTTTTATTCAAGCTGCGAAGTTAAAAAATTGGAAAAACCATGGCTTAAACCATGGTTTTTAGAAATCGTTTAAGATCGATAATCTTATTACTCAGATGCAAAAGATCTATCTCGATTAGAACGTTGACCACCCCGGTGATAGGAGTCCCCACCGTTGCCGCGAGGGCTTCTATTATCACGACCACCACCTGCACCAGCTTGACGTTCTTGGGCGGGGCTCAAGCGCAAATTACGCTCTAAGAAAGGCTTTTCATTAAGCTCGTGGATGCATTTTGCAGCTTCATCATCAGTTTCCATCTCAACAAATCCAAAACCTTTAGATTTGCCTGTATACTGATCTTTAATAATTTTGATGGAGACAACAGTTCCAAAAGCTTCAAAAAGAGGCTTTAAAGTCTCTTCACTTGCTTTCCAGGATAAGTTGCCTACAAAAATTTTCTTCATATGGACTCCATTTTGGGTTGGTTAACAACTGCAATACTAAAGGAGAAAAAGAGAGATCTATAAAAAGCTCTTAAGCGCTAAGAAAGAATGATTTATAAGATAAAGGCTATTGGTACGAGCCCTTAGACTTTATAAGTAAACTCTGTTGGGAAATCTTGAAAATTTGACATCTAATGAAGCCCAAACATAGTCCAAGAGAAGATTAAAAGATTTAAAATTCTCTAGTTTCATAATTTTTCTTACGACTTTAAATACTTATTAGATACTAGCTCGCCTCATTAAATTGCAGATACTCAAATTATCAGCTTTTTTTAGATTAATGTCTACAGATTTGTAAAATTATAATTTTTAGCCTAGCTGATTCTTTTATAAAAGTTTTATCAGCCTACTGAACTTTATACTTTAATTTTTGAAAATAAAGAAATCTATTCACAAAATCTTCTGTTAAACCATTAAGAGTTTTAGTTAATAAATCGGAAAAATCTTTTTTTGGTGAAGTAATCAGCTCTTGTTTCTCCCAGGTAATTGCTTGATAAATAATTCCTTTTTCCAAAGAGACACGTTTTAGAATAACAGGTTCAAATAAACGACATGAACAACTAGCAGTATAGAACTGGTCGATAGAATCAACTAACACTAGGACATGAAACAGAGGTAAGAAAGGCTGGTTAGCTTCATGCAAAGTTGTTGAGCTAATCCCTATTCTGGCAAGTTTTTCTTGAATATGCCCTTTCAGTTCTTCTTCATTAATGTCAAAATTCTTATTCTCGCCCTTCACTAGCTCTAAAGTTATGCGAATATTTGGTTTTAAGTTATATAAATTATCGCTTCCCACCCACTGATTGTCTTTTAAACTTACGATCCCTGGCAAGGTAAAAGGGAAGCCCTCACTTGAAATAGGATTTAAAGGCTTTTTAAAGGAAATAAGAGGAGCTTTTAATGATCCAGAAGCTTGAGCAGTAGAAATAGCCGAAGGATGGTGATTAACTGAAGAAGAAGGTGGATCTGCACACACCATACTCGCCTTCAAATGCACCGCTAAAATAAAAGCATAAACTATTCTTATCATAGACTTCCTTAAAATATTAGTTTTTCGTAGAAAAAGACAACAGACTAGGAGAGCTATCTTTATTTATTGTAAAGGATTTAAAGAAGTATTCGAATTCTAAGCTAGGATCAGCTGCCGATTTAGACAATACGGATAAAACATAGAGTTTGTTTTTAGCTAAAAAGGCACGTCCTTTAATAGTATAAGACTCATTAGTAATTAAAAATTCTACATTTTTAATATCCTCTAGGCTTCCTTGCTGAAACTTTTCTAATCTGTTTCCTGGATTTGATACTACCATGTCATCGACAATATTTTTTAAAGCCTTTTCACTATCTCGTATTTTGTTTACGTCTAAAAAGGATATTACGCTAATCATAAAGACATGATCATTATTTTCTGAGACATACATCTCATATTGCTTAGATTCTTTAGTTTTACTATCTAAGGCCCGATCGGTAGCGTGCTGGGGTATACTAGGAAATTTTGAAGTAAAGCTTTTGGAAGCTGGTATATAATCTATCCACCCTTCAAGAACAGGCTCAGAAACGCTGCCATTTGCTTTATAGGAGTTCTTTGAAGCCAGAAACATGTCGTCTACAATATTTTTTCCGTATCCATACAAAGTAAAAGCTCCAATTAAACTTACAATAATACTACCCACTAGAAAACTTTTGAACATAGACCATCCCATCCACTTGTTGTATGATTAAATTTTTTTATAACGGATCCCTCATAATGCTACAACAAAAATAAGAAAGGAAAAATTTTTGCTATTTTTATCAGCAGAAAATGCTAGCTAAATTTACTTTACGTCTTTAAAAATAATTCATTTGCTTTGAGTGATAAATAGATAGATTTAAATAAATTAATTAATTGAAAAACAAGGCTTTTATCTTTATTTTTAAGCTTGCTGGAAAGAATAGCTGCTTGGCTTGTATTTGATTAATAGACCTTGCACACCGTCTGGTTTTGCAGGAGGAGGAGAATAGATATGAAAGAAAATTTTTCTTTACTCGCACTTATTATATTTTTGCTTTCAGCTTGCCAAAATGAAAAGGTGCCTAAAAAACAAGAAGCTATACTTAGATTGGCTTACGAGGAGTCTCCCTCCAGCATGGACCCACGCTATCCAGCTAATTTAATTACTAAAAATCTTTTGCATATGCTCTATGAGGGTTTGATGAAGATAGATCATCAAGGCAACGTTATCCCGGCAGTAGCCCTATCTGTAGAAGTATCTGCTGATTTAAAAACTTATACTTTTGTTCTCAGGGATACAAGATGGAGTGATGGCACTCCTTTAACAGCAAAAGATTTCGAACAATCATGGATGAGTGTTTTACTCCCTTCTTTTCCAAGCAAAAACCTTGATCTATTCTATATAATTAAAGGTGCCAAGGCATTTAAAGAAGGAAGTGGCTCTGCAGAAGCAGTAGGCATTAAAGCGTTAGATTCTAAGCATCTAATGATCCAGCTGGAAAAACCTACTCCTTATTTTTTAAAGGCTGTAACCACCCCTCTGTATTTTCCCGTTCATCCTTCTCTAGGATTCGTACAGAAAAAGGAAAATTATCCCTTAGCCACTAATGGCCCCTTTAAAGTTAGGGAATGGAAACCCTCAGAAAAAATTGTTCTCGTTAAAAATTCCAGTTATTGGGATGCAAAAGTGGTTGCTATCGACGCTGTTGTCTTGTCGGCAAAGGATGGAAACAAAGCTTACAAAATGTTTGAAAGAGGAAAGGTGGATTATGTGGGCTCCCCTTTAAGCCATTTACCCTTACAGGCTGTGCCGACCTTAAAACACCAAGAGCTATTAAAGATTAAGCCTGCAGCAATTATGCATGGGCTACACTTCAATACAAAAGCTAACTTCCTAAGCAATGTCAAAATACGTAAAGCTTTTAACATGGCCCTAAATAGAAAAGTTATTGCTGAGCTGGCTACCCAAGGAACTAACTTGCCTGCAACAGGGATAATTCCACCCCTAGCAGATTGGGAAGCTATAAACTACTCTCAAGACAATGATCTTCCAGCAGCTTGGCAATTATTTCAAGAGGCTTTGCAAGAAATGAAAATGGATAAAGATTCTCTCCCTCAGCTTACCTTAACTTATGCTAATACAGACATACAAGGAACAATTGCTCAAGCTGTGCAGCAGCAGTGGAATCATGCATTTGGCTTTACCATTCAGCTACAAAAGCAAGAACCTGAAGTTTTCGCCCAATCTATTGAAAAAGGAGATTACCAAATCACGTTGAATTCATGGGGTACAAGATTTAGTGATCCTCTAGGCTTTTTAGAAAACTTTAATTATAAAATTTACGATCTCACCCTTAGCCAGAACGAAAACGCAAAATATCTTGATTTATTAGCTTCTTCTTACTGGGAAAAAGATAGTGATAAACGTAGAAAATATTTAGAAAATGCTGAAAAGTTTCTTATGGACTCCCTGCCTATTGCTCCTTTGCTTTTTGGTTCTTTCCCTTATGTAGAAAGCGAAAATTTAGGAGGTATAGGACTATCAGACATAGGGATTTTAGACATTAAATATGCCTTTTTAAAAGATATAAATGAGGGTCCTCCTTAATCTTTTAAGCCTATTATTAACTTTAGCAATAAGCCTAAGAAGGCAGTCCTGATCAAAAGGAAAAGGCTTTTCAACCTACTCCCTCTCCATTTAAAGGAGTTGCTTCAAGATAACTACATAAGCGGCTGTTTAAAAACATTGGACGAGGTTCTCTAAATTTTATTTTTTTATTTAGAGATCTCCTTTTTGTCCTCAAAAAGCCTTTCCTTTACTTCAATTAAAATATATTTATCACTTTTTTCTGCTATTACGGCCTATTGCCTCCCCCCTCCTTGCCTAGTTTAGAATATCTTTATAAAAATCTTCTCATAAGCGTTAAAGCTTGCCTATCTGCTATTTTTTGTTCATTAGAGTAAAAGGCTTGCTATGGGTGATTTCTTCAGGGCCAAAAAACTGCATAGGGCCAGGATTGATATAATCATCATTTAAGCGCCATTTGACACTTTCTTGCTTAAAATAATTAAAGATAGGGCTTGTTAATTCGACTAATGCTTTTTTAATCACCGGCTTAGTTTTTCCATGGCGTTCTTCTAAATGAATCATAGAAACAAGAGGCACACCACAAAGTTCCCAATTTTCTATAGGCTCATTCAATTTTTGTATGCATGCCATATAGCCAGTTGCTCCCGCCTGAATCAATAATGTAGCTAGATGACCTAAGGTATAACAGTATTGGCTATCGAAATTAGAAGGTAAGCAAGCGCGACCTTCATAACCGCAAAATAGAGGCTGAGGATTAAATTTTACCACGGAATTTTGAGCTAATCGTTTTGTTAACTCTTGACGGACAGTTTCAATAAGAAGACGCTCGGTATCAATTTTAGCTACTTGTACATTGCCATGAGGGTCACGATCCAGCAATAACTGCATTTGAATATCTTCGGGTAAAGTTTGTAAGCTTTGCTGAGCTTTTAAAGAAAGAAAAGATTTAATATAATTAATTTTTTCTTGGTTAGGTATTAAAGATTCAATTTTTTCAGCATATATTGGCTTTGTGCTTAAGAGGGTATTTAATTCTTTGATGAGGATTTTGTATTCTGGAATAAATTCAATAAGCCCTTCAGGGATCAATATGGCGCCATAGTTTTTGCCACTTTTAGCACGTTCAATTATTAAGTCCGCTATTATATGGGTAATATCTTGAAGAGTCCATCCTTGCGCTTCAACTTCTTCTCCAATAAGAGCCAAATTGGGGTGGGTGTTCAGGGCCACTTCGAGCACAATATGAGAAGCTGTTCGCCCCATAAGCTTGATAAAAAATGTATATTTCTCTGCCGATAAAGCATCGACAAGAATATTTCCTACAAATTCAGAATATGTTTTTGTGGCCGAATCAAACCCAAAAGAAAGTTCAATAAATTCATTTTTTAAATCCCCATCAATTGTCTTGGGTACACCAATTACTTTAGTAGCCATTCCCTGGCTTAAAAAATACTCTGCAAGCAAAGCGGCATTTGTATTAGAGTCATCCCCACCCACGACAACCAAACCATCGAGCTTTAAATCTTTTACAGTTTGAGCAGCTGCTAAAAATTGCTGTGAGGTTTCTATCTTTGTCCTACCTGCTCCAATTAAATTAAAGCCCCCTTGATTTCGATAAGAAGCTAAAACTTCCGCATTAATTTCTATATATTTATTTTTAACGATACCATCTGGCCCTCCTAAAAACCCAAAGAGCTGGCTATCGACATGCAATTTTTTTAAAGAATCGAACAACCCAGAAGCAATATTGTGTCCCCCGGCTGCTTGACCTCCAGAGAACACAAAGCCTATACGCATAGGAAATTGTTCTTGAATTTGGCTCTTTGCGACTTTTAAGTGAGGTCGCTGATAAGTATGGGGAAAGAGATGTGCTAAGGCAGAATCTTTCACCACTAAATTGCCGGTAGGAATAAGAGCAAGTGAATGGATGTCATTTAATAAAGGAGGTAACAAAGGTTGATATTCCATGCGGATTTTCTGTAAGGTGCTAGGCATAAAAGCTCCTGCTCTATAAATTACTATTTATTTCTTCACAATGTGGCTTTAAACCAATTGACTGTTTCAGCAATAACTAACTCTTGATCATTCTTATGGGTAAAATGATGGTCCCCTTTTGGTATTTTTATAAATTTAGAGGTTGCTCGCGCAGTTGAGCGTTTATTTTCATATAGGTTTGCATGATCTACTTTAACCACGCTATCTTTTAGCCCGTGGATATGCAACAAAGGCACATCGGCTAAGGCTTCTAAAGTAGGTGCTAGATCAACATTGAAGAACTCCTCAAAAAATATAGGGCTACCTTGTTGTCCCTCAATGCTTAGCAATTGTTCGCGTACCTTTGCAGGTGTATGAACGTCATGGAAAATGCGCCAGGCCTCTTGCCACTGTGCTGTGTTATATAGAGGAGCCCATAAAGCAAGGCTTTTAATGTTCTTATGCGAGTGCGCTGCCATAAGAGCTATGGCCGCACCGAAAGAGCGGCCCATAACACCTAGACGATAAGGATCAATACGGGCATGCTTTTGCAAATAGCTTAAGCTGGCGCCGGCATCTTTTAACAATCCTTTCACACTTGCTTCGCAAAAATCTCCATCGCTATCGCCACAACCTCGAAAGTCTATACGAAGGGATGCTATTCCCCTCTTTGCTAATTCTTTAGCTAAAGTGACAGCAGTGCGAAAACGACCTATCTTATTTCCTGCTAAGCCATGGCACATTAAAATACCAGGAACTTTTTCTCCCTTTAAAGGAAGGTGTAAAACACCAAAGAGCTTGTATCCTTCCACTTCAAGAACGATAGCTTCTTTCTCCTCTACTCTTTCCATTGAAATCTTTCCTTTACATTCAGGCAGGTTAAAAGCTAAGCCTCTGAGAGCTACGGCTTATACTTCAATTAACTAATTACAGCGCATAGCTATCTAATAATTTCCTAGCGATATAGACAGGAAGAATGCAGATGCATGGCCTGCCTGGTTTAGCAAGACCACTAATATATTGCCCTTAATGCGTACAAGTACAATAAAAAGTAGATATGCTTTAGATGCAAAGCCTCTTTCTTCTTCTTAAGCAATCTGATTTACCTTTAATTGCACGCCTCAATCGTTAGTTTTTTCTTTTTTCTTCACTTTTGCAATTAAATTGTCTTCAAATGTTTTATATATTACGTCTATAGGCCCGGCTGTCAACAAAAAGATGCAATTATTATCTTTAGCGGATGAAACCAACGAGCTAGCAGCTCTATAAATAAACATTAAAAAACATTTTGCTAGGACTAAACTTCTTGATTTTAACTACCAATGAGGTCTTACCTCTAGCGAGGTAGAAATAGTAGTTGCTTTATTATTTTTACTGTCAATTGAACGCACTCATCTACAGATATCAGAAGAATACTATTTCCTAGCCACCTTGAAAAGGTGGTGCATTATTTATTAATTAATCGATTTAGTAAATCTTTGTTTAAAGGACCGGTCAAGTATATCCTTTGAAAGACCGTTAGCGCTATTAATACTTTTTACGACCTGATCAATATCCAGCATGGCTAGGTAAGCCTAATCTTCTTTCTTAAAGATTCAAAGGATTTTATGAGTAGTAGAAGAGGCATTTAAAAGCCGATCAAACAATTCTTTTTCAACAGCATAAATTTTTTCCACATTAGATAGCCTATCCAATCTGTTTTTTACACTTGTATCATGGCTAGAAGTTCTTTTATTGGCGCTACCTATGCTATTTTCCTTTGTATATTCCACACAGCCTTCCTATATTTTAACTTTTACTCACAGGAGGCAAATAAATGCCTACATAGTGACGTTTCCACCAATTGCCTGACTCTTTTTTCTCTTGAAGTGTTGTAAAATGGTATTCATAGAGATTAGCTCGCATATATGTAGGAGGCTTATCAGGAAAAGGATTATTTTTCATCAATTTTACAACTTCTGGCGAGTTTTCCATTAATCGATAGATAAAACGTGTAAACCAGGGATTGTGTTTAACTTCTCCAAGGGCAGCAAACCAAAGCTGCCAGTCTAATCGTGGCTGATAAGGCGCTGCCTGGCGAGGAGAAATTTTAAGATTCCCAGGCTTCCATTTAAATTCATATATTTTCCATGTCCTACCATCCTCACTTCCTTGCACTTCAATTTCATAACGCCGAGTAACCATACATGAAAACAGGCCATATTTATTGACAAGATAAAACGGACTTATTATAGCAAAAACCCGCTCTACCAAAGGTAAAGAGCGAAAAAGCTGGACAAGTTGGAAAAAATTTAGCACGATCAAAGATATGGCTGAGATAGAGACCCAAAGAGAAGTAGATAGTTCTCTTGGAGAATTAGAAAGTGGAAGGTAGGGTTGCAACCAGGGCAAATAATTATCTTCCAAAAGCATAAAACTAAGCGCAATCGTAAGCCCATTAAAAAAAGTAAAATTACCTGTTAAGATTAGGATCGATTGGAACAATACAAGGATAAGAAAGGTATAAACTCTGAAGTCTGGATTAGTAAAAATAAAGAAAGGTAAAATAATTTCAAAAAAGAAGACAGCAAGCGTGGATAGTTGAGATAACCATTTGGGTTGATGATGAAAGAAATAAGCTATTTTATTAGGAAGCGGCTGCGTTTCATAATGATATTGCATGGCAGATAGATTCCTCCATTCCTGGCTCCCTAATAGAAATTTCACTATCCCTGAAGAAAACATTAAACGAAAAAGGATAACCCACAATAAGAATACAGCAATAGGTAAAGGAGGCGATTGTAAAGATAAAAGGAAACCAGCAAACCCTACTTCTATCAATAAAACATCCCATTGAAAAGACAAAAAATAAAGAGAAGGAGAAACATAAGATAGATACAATAAACAAAGAATAAAGAGCATCCAGCTAACAGCAACCCCACAAAGCACTAGGCTTGCCCCTATTATTCCTACTAAGGCTACTCCCTTTAGCATTCTGTCACTCGTACTTATCCAAAATATAGAAGGTGTTTTTAAATAATGCGTATATGTTTTGCTCCTTCGCATGCCGCTAAAAATCTCCTTCATAGGAAGGATGCCTTTAGACCCATATAAACCTTTCACTTGAATAAATAAGGACCAGAAAGCAAGGAGGTAACATAAACCTAACAATTTGATAAATGCCCACTGCCCTGCTATAAAAGTAGCATTTGACTCTATAAAATCTTGCATATACCAGCTTAATGTGTTAATTGATAATTATTTATTAGCAAATTGCCTAAATAATCAGCTCAAATAAGTGAATTCTTTATTGAGTCTTTTTTATATTATTTCATCTCTTTAAAAATTTATTTTCCTTGCAGACTATGGCCCTGCTCTCACCTATTAAAGGAGATAATAATTTCAACTTTTTCTTCCCTAGTTAGGCCCATCATCCATATAAAATATAGAGGGCAAACATTTCAGTTTCCTGCTAAAAATTGATAGTAGCCTGCTGGGTTATATAAGTATTACTCTCCCCCTTTGAGCCCGCACTTATCACCTTTTAATTCATTTGCAATGATATAAGCATACTTTCTTATCCGTACTGACTTAAGAAAAATTCTGTAATCAAGCAAAGCTCCACATATTTAGTTTTCTATACACTATACTGCTTAATTGATTGAGTATAATTTTTCTTTATTCTTTGTCTAATTTTTGCATAGAGAAAATGAATAACATCTTAAGTGCTTTATCATAAGCATAATATTACTAATAAATGGCTTTTAAGCCTTGCCAGTAGAAAGCTGAGCTAAAACAAAAAATATTAAGCTAATCTTAATATTCAAAAATATTTCTCCATCTCTACAAAATTTTATATAAAAGTAGCCTAAGTGATAATAAGGAAAAATGGCGGAAAATCCCCAAATAAATTCAAATCTTGCCAGAACAAAACATTATTTAGACAATAAAATAGGATGAAGCGTTTGAGAGGAAAGTCCTTCAATACGAACGATTTTTAGGCGAGCAGTTTTTCCTTGCACAATCTGCAAAGAAGCTTTAGGGATACCTAAAGTATGGGAAAGAAGCCTAAGCAGCTCATCGTTCGCTAGCCCTTTTTCAGGAATAGCGGAAAGACGTATTCTGAGGCGATCATTTTCCCAGCCTGCTATTTCACTTTTTTTGGCTTTCAAAACGACTTTAATAGGCAGATAGATGGGAGCTAAATTGCTTTTAAACATATTAAATATATTTTACAGATTATGCGTTTATAAATTAAGCTTAAGGATAGCCATAAAATATCAATGAAGTTGATGAATAAGGAGGCTTTTCCCATGAATATTTTACAAAAGTATCGCATAGCTTTTATTGTGGAAAGCATTTTGTTAATTATTTTAGGAGGGATAGCTATTACTGCCCCTTTCATAGCGACCTTAAGTATTGAATTAATGGTAGGGAGTATTATTCTTTTAGGAGGGGGCGCTCAACTTTATAAATCTTTTAAAGCTATACATGAACCCG
Organism: Neochlamydia sp. EPS4; assembly: GCF_000813665.1. Taxonomy (NCBI): domain Bacteria; kingdom Pseudomonadati; phylum Chlamydiota; class Chlamydiia; order Parachlamydiales; family Parachlamydiaceae; genus Neochlamydia; species Neochlamydia sp. EPS4. The sequence continues at coordinate 16,534 of NZ_JSDQ01000068.1, forward strand.
GGGGAGCCTTATCGTTGGCTTGTGCAATTATCTCTATGTTAGTAGGGGCTTGCATGCTTATCTATCCTATGGCAGGTATGCAAACTCTTACTCTATTAACTGCCCTCTTTTTTTTAGTTGAAGGCATCATTAAAATAAGCATTAGTCTTGAAATAAAAGGTACACCCAATTGGGGATGGCTGCTTTCTAGCGGAATTATTGCCCTTTTGATGTCAGGTATTATTCTTTCAGGTTGGCCCGAAACTTCTCGATGGATAATTGGCCCATTGGTAGGAATTAATATGACTTGGTTCGGGTTTTCACTCTTAGCGCTCGCTATCCACATTCCTACCACTAAGTGATAAAGCCGCTCTGCTTCTATATTGAGACGCATTAATGCAATAAAATTAATAAAGGGGGGATTAAAAGGAATTAAAAGAATTTCGCCTTAATACTAGCCAAGTGTGCTGGGCCAGCTTATAGTGTTAAATATAATAAAAAGGACTTCACGCCCTTTCATTAACCTATCTTTAAAAAAAATAATTTAACTTTCCTCCGGTTTAAAAAAAATTTTAAGTAAAATGCATCTATTCTTTATCCTTTGGCTTGTTTACCTGGCAAACAAGTAGTAATATTGATGACTAGGCAACTATTCAAAATTTGATATTATATTTATCCTTCCTTCATGAATGCTAAAAGTTTCCTTCCTCTTCTAGAGCTTTTACAAAACCTTGAGGCCTACGCTTACCATTTAGCTTACTTGCCTGTAAATACTCCCTTGCAATAAAAAAAGTTTGCCAGACTATTTAATCATCTAATATACTCATTTTTATCCACATCATTTTAGCTTATAGCTTAAATATGCCTGAGCTTCCAGAAGTAGAAACTATCGTACGAGAACTTATCGCGACTGGCTTAGTCGGTAAACAAATAGCAATCGCCTATGTACAGTGGCCTAAAATAATTGATACTTCGGATGATCAAGTATTTATACATCAAATCCAAGGTCAGTCTATTAATCACTTAGAAAGACGTGGAAAGTATTTGGTATTTACTTTGTCACAAAGTACTTTGTTCGTACACCTGCGTATGAGCGGTAAATTTGAATGGCTCGCCAACCCGTTGCCTATTAAAAAGCATGAACATGTACGCCTAGTTTTTACAGATGGAACAATCCTACGTTATGAAGATCCCAGAAAATTTGGACGGTGGTCTTTATATAGTGACCCCCTAGAGAAATTAAGCAGACTTGGTTTAGAACCCCTCTCTTCTAACTTTACCTGCTCAGCATTAACTTCTATGCTGCAAAAGTATGCTTCTCAAATTAAACCCTTTCTTCTTAATCAAAAGCATATTGTAGGGCTAGGAAATATATATGTTGACGAAGCTTTATGGGAAGCTAAAATAAATCCCCAACAATTAACTAATTCTCTGACTAAAAAAGAGATAAAAGCATTACACCAAGCCATTCGAAATGTGCTAAACAAAGGGATTGAAAACAAAGGAACAAGTTTAGGTGTAGGAGTAAGTAACTACTATAGCGTTAGCGGAAGAAGGGGGGGGCATCAGCATCATTTAAAAGTTTTTCGCCAGCAAGGATTAGCCTGCTCAAGATGTAGCACACTTATTATTAAAATTGTGGTAGCCCAGCGAGGGACTCATCTTTGCCCCACTTGCCAAAAGAGGGAGATCTTTAATGAAATCAAGCCTTTATAAACAAGTTATTTTTGATCTAGGAGGAGTGCTTTTTTATTGGAATCCTAAAGAAGTTTCACGTCTTCTTAAAGAAAAAGATCCTGATTTCCCTCTGCATATCGAGAAAATTATTTACACACAAACGTGGACTGATTTAGACGCAGGAATCCTTTCTTTAGAGGAAGCTGTGCAGCAGCTTAGCACGTGTTACCCCCGTCAATATATTGAACGTTTTGTTAGCCTTTCTTTAGAAAAGCTAGTGCCTCTAGAAAAAGGAATTAGTCTTTTAAAACAAGTTCAAGCACAGAAAAAGCAAACTTTCATTCTATCTAACATTTCGGGGGAGTTTTTTAAGAAGATATCTCTATACAAAAGCCTTTTAGATAGCTTTGATGGCGCCGTCTTCTCCTACGAAATTCATACCGTTAAGCCACACAAAAAAATCTACCAATTTCTCTTAGACAAATACTTTTTAAAGCCAGAGGAATGTCTATTTATTGATGATTCTTTAGCAAATGTAGCAACTGCCCAGAAGATGGGTATCGATGCAATTGTCTGCCAAGAGCACCAGCATGTACACGACGAGCTCCTAAGGTTAAAAATTATTTAAATAAAAACTCTACCGCTTGATTGTTTATCAACATTTTGTTAAGAGCAAACTTTTAACAACCATTTTACTAACTAAGATTGACAAAAGTTTCTAGCGCCTAGCTGTTAATGTCTCATTAACATTAGAAGCTCTAAAAAAATCTTGTATTAAACCTTGAGTTTCGTTAATTCTCTATTTTAACAGTCACCTAGGAGTAAAAGCTATGTTACGCGTCACCCCCGTTCTTCCCGAAAAAGCTGGACCTGAGCTTAAACCGTTATATGAGGCCCTAGAGAAAAAGATGGGTAGAGTTATTAATATTTTCCAGAATATGGGCAACTCCCCTTTAACCTTGAAAGCTTTTCTAGCTTTAAGCGAAGCTGCTGCTCATACTCATTTATCTGCAAAAGTTAGAGAGGAGATTGCTTTAACTATTGGCCAAGCTAATCAATGCGAGTATTGCGTATCTGCGCATACTCTTTCTGCTAAGGCGCACGGTATTCCTGAGCAAGAAATATTACTAGCGCGCAAGGGAGAGGCTCAAGAACCTAAAACAAAAGCCATTCTTAAATTTGTTAAAATAGTAGTAGAGAAACGCGGTAAGGTTTCTGAAGAAGATGTCGCCGCGTTAAAAAATGAAGGTGTTTCTGATCAAGAACTTATAGAAATTGTACTTAATATTGCTGTTAACATGTTTACCAATTACTTTAATAACATTATCGGCACTCAAGTAGATTTCCCAGAAGCTCCTCCTCTAACCTAAATATTAAAGGTCTTTCTAATGAAAATAATTTCTATGCATTAGAAAGACTATTTATATCTAGCTAAAACTCTTTAAGGCTTTAAAGCATAAGTATCTTAAGTCCTAACCTCTTTTTACTCTCCAAATCCTTCTTATATTTCTACTTCTACGATCTGCTTGTCAGTAGATACATAGAAATGTTACTCTGTTAAAAACGGAGTACTTTATGGATCAATCTTTTCTAAAAAATCTCAAACAGCAAATTGAAGAACTTAAAAATACGGGTCTATACAAAAAAGAATCTGAAATTATTTCTCCTCAGCAAGCTACCATTACCCTAGCTAATGGGAATAAGGTGCTAAATCTTTGTGCCAATAACTACCTTGGCCTAGCTAATAATCAACAAATCATTAAGGCTGCTCAAGAAAGTTATGATAAGTATGGATATGGGTTGTCATCGGTACGTTTTATCTGTGGCACGCAAAGCGTACATCATGCGCTGGAAAATAAAATTTCTCATTTTTTGAAAACTGAGGACACCATTCTTTATTCTTCATGCTTCGATGCCAATGGAGGCCTTTTTGAAACTCTTTTAGGTAGTGAAGATGCTGTTATTAGTGATGCTTTAAATCATGCTAGCATTATCGATGGAATAAGGCTTTGTAAAGCCAAGCGTTTGCGCTATCAGAATAATGATATAGAAGATCTAGAAAGACAATTAATAGAGGCTAAAGAGTGTCGATTTAAAATGATTGCTACCGATGGTGTATTTTCTATGGATGGCAGCATTGCTAACTTAAAAGCCATCTGTGATCTAGCAGACAAATATGAGGCGATTGTTATGGTGGATGATTCGCATGCTGTAGGCTTTTTAGGGGAAAAAGGAGGCGGCACACCAGAACATTGCGAGGTTATCGGACGGGTAGATATTATTACCGGTACTTTGGGAAAAGCGTTAGGTGGTGCCTCGGGAGGTTACACTTCAGGACGTAAAGAAATTGTAGAATGGTTAAGACAACGTTCAAGGCCTTATCTTTTTTCTAATACCTTAGCACCTGCAATCGCGTATGCTTCCATAAAATGTTTAGAAATAGTAGAAAATGGCCAGAATTTAAGAAAGAAATTAAAAGATAATAGTCTTTATTTCCGTGAAAAAATGATCCAATTAGGTTTTAAGCTCCTACCTGGTGAACATCCTATTATTCCTGTCATGATAGGTGATGCAGTCTTAGCTCAGCAAATGGCTGCTCGTATGTTAGAGCATGGAGTCTATGTGATAGGGTTTTGCTATCCTGTCGTTCCTCAAGGACAAGCACGTATACGTACGCAAATGTCAGCAGCCCACCATAAAGAAGAATTAGATATGGCCATACAAGCATTTGAAAATGTTGGCAAAGAATTTAAAATCATCTAACATCTTTGTCTTTTAAATTCATATATGTAAGGTCATCATGAAAGCTTTAGTTAAGAGTTACCGCAAAGAAGGCCTATGGATGGAAGATGTTCCCATCCCTTCCATTAAAGAAGATGAAGTTTTAATTAAAACACATAAAACTTCTATCTGTGGCACAGATATTCATATTTATAAGTGGGATGCCTGGGCACAAAAGACGATTCCTGTACCTATGGTAGTGGGGCATGAATACATGGGAGAAATCGCTGAGATAGGTAAAAATGTTAAAGGCCTTAAAGTAGGCGATCGCGTGAGCGGCGAGGGGCACATTACCTGTGGCAGCTGCATTTCCTGCCTTAAAGGCCAAAAGCATCTATGTATAAACACTTTAGGTGTAGGCGTTCATCGGCATGGCTGTTTTGCTGAATACTTTAATATCCCCGCCGAAAACGTCTTTCCCCTCCCTCCTTCCATTAAAGATAATGTCGCATCCATCTTTGATCCTTATGGAAATGCTGTACATACTGCTCTTACCTTTGATCTTACAGGGGAAGATGTTCTTATTACCGGTGCGGGACCTATAGGCATCATGGCAGCCGCCATAGCTGCTAAAGCGGGAGCTCATCAAGTAGTCATTACCGATGTGAATGAATACCGGTTACAGCTAGCTAAAAAGCTAGGTGCACAAACAATAGTCAATGTAGCTAATACTTCTTTAAAAGAGGTTATGAAAACTCTCGATATTCAGAATGGCTTTACTGTGGGCATGGAAATGTCCGGACATCCGGATGGTTTAAGAACGCTTTTAGAAAATGCTCATCATGGTGGGAAGATTGCTTTGCTGGGTATTTTACCTGCCGAATGCTTAATTGATTGGGACCTTGTTATCTTTAAAATGCTGACTATTAAAGGCATTTACGGAAGAGAAATTTTCTCTAGCTGGTTTAAAATGGTTAATTTATTGGAAAGTGGCCTTGAAATAGAGCCGTTAATTACCCACCACTATCCTATTGACAAATTTGAAACTGGGTTTGAAGTGATGATGTCAGGTCAATCAGGAAAAGTTATTTTAGACTGGCTAGAGGGCACCTGAAAAAATAAGCTTCCATAACATTTAGGCAAAAAAGGGTTCAGCTAGATATAGCTTAACAATAGCAATTTAGAGCAACCCTTTTTAAAACTGTGAAAATTTTCAACAATAATTTTTAAAGCTCCTGGATAAAATACGTAGCTTTATAAGTGACCAGGATTCTATAAGGACCGTTCCAGGGATCTTTCAACACGGCCTCTAAATATAGGGCGTTAGCTTTATAAAGGCATGGATAGAAAGCTTTTTTAATGTTAATTGAAGAAAAAGGTGAGGGTATGTAATCCCTTACCTTTTGCCTCCCCTCATTCTAGTTAAAGCATAAAATTTTATTTCATAGCTTCTTAATCCTATCGATAATGTTCGCTGAATTCTCAGGAAATTTAGCAAAAAGAATATTTGCCTTATGGAATAACATACAAGCTTTTCCTTACCAACCTGCATATAGTCTAATTCAGCTGCTCCAACAAAGCTAAAACGTTATTAGTTTTTCTGCAGCTTGTGAAGCTTTAAATGCATATCCATAGATTTTTATACGTTTTGAAAAAAACTTAGTCTACATAATCACCCTCTGAAACATGTCTCTCTACTTAGTTCGAGAGGTTTTTATAAAGTACGAGGCTGCATAAGGAGTATCTCAAAAGAGTATTATAACCTGCTTAATATCTAGCTTAAGAATCCTGTTAAGTTTGATTACCCAGATATTTTTAAATTGAAAATGCTTTAATGACAGCTTTAGAGGGGTTTCCTTCGTTGCAAAAAATGAAGTTTGGTAAGATGTAGCCCTAATTATTCCTAAATTTCTTTTCAAAAGCATTTTGAGAAATATATAACAGTTTCTATGCTAGATAAAATCTTTATTATTTTCCATAAACCTTTATAGTTATTCCATAAATATTTCTACAACGATCTATATAGGTATCTTAGCTACCTAAGATTGCTTATAGAAAGGATGATAGCTTGATTTGCTTTCATACGTTCCATGAAAGCCAGAGAATTTGAAAATGAGATGTTTATAGAGGAGACAAGCTACATCTTATCTTAGAGCTGCAGGCCAGTATAATTAACTAAGAATAATATAATCGGGAAAGTCTGGTGGATAGAAGTAAATGATGTAGCGGCAGCCGGATTTGAACCGACGACACACGGATTATGATTCCGTTGCTCTACCGACTGAGCTATACCGCCATAAAATAGCGGGGGAAGGATTCGAACCTCCGACCTTTGGGTTATGAGCCCAACGAGCTAACCCCTGCTCCACCCCGCGTCACTGAATAAGTAGATAAGTTAACAAAATCGTTATTTTAAAGCAAGGCTTTATTAAATAAATTGCACAAATAATGAAAAAGCCTTTCCTAAGCTCTCATCAGGCATTTTTTTTGATAAGAGGTTCAATAAAATTCCAAGTTTTTTGGGTAGCTCCTTTAATATCTTTAAACATGCGCACACCATTGGCTCCTATAGATTGCCGCAATTGAGAATCTTTTAGTAGTACTATCATTTCGTGGCTGAGATGATTAATATCTACTTGACGGCCCGCTTTATAATCCTCCATTAATTCTACCAACTCGGGTTGAGAATGCATATAAGGCCCATAGAGTACTGGAACGCCATACCAAGAAGGTTCTAAGATATTATGCCCACCTACCCTTGCGGTATAGCTTCCTGCCACAATCGCTAAATCAGCAAGTTGATAGCATTTGCGTAATAACCCCATAGCATCAATTAAGATGACTTTAGCATTATTAACAGGCTGATCGATTTGGCTAAAACGCACGTAGGAAATAAATTCTTTTTCCAAAAGCCTAGCCACCTCATTAAATCGCTCTGGATGCCTTGGTACAATAATTAACTTTACATGAGGGAGTTCTTCCCAAACAATTTTCATTTGTTCCAGTATCATTTTTTCTTCGGGATCATGAGAGGAACCTAACACAACGATTTGATTTATTTCCTCAATTTGAAATCGTTTTTTCCAAGCGGCATGTTGCTCAGCCGTGAAACGAGGATACTCATCATCAAATTTTAAATTACCCGTAATCTGCATTTTATGCGGGTCTACGCCAAGAGCTTTAAAACGTTCATAGTAATGCTTGCTTTGCAAGCAAAACAGGTCAATAAACGAGAAAAGCTTATGAGTGAAATAAGGAATTTTTAAAAATCGCTGGAAAGAACGTTCGGATATTTTACCATTGACTACTACAATTAAAGACCCTAAGTCTTTAGCAGCTTTAAGGAAATTATACCAGAAATCTGTTTCAACCAGGATAACCAAATCAGGAGCTGCTCGTTTCATAATAGGACGAATAATAAAAGCAAGATCGACAGGCAAATAGATATGATAATCGGCTTGGGGGATACTCCGCTTAGCTTCAGCATGCCCTGCCTCAGTGACGCTTGAGATAACAATTACAGGATCATGAAGCTGTGTTCTTAGGGTTTTAACCAGTGAAGTAGCTGCCTTAGCTTCACCTACTGAGACAGCATGGATCCATACCAACCTACGCTCCCCTTTTGTAATTAAGGGAAAATTAAATCCTAACCTTCTTGCTAGGCTTTGCTGATATTTTTTTTTGATGAAATAGTCATAGGACACTTTAGGTAGAGAAAGTAGGGCTAAGAGGCATAACATGGAGTCATATAAGAAAGATAGAATCATAATATCCTAATTATAAATTTTAAATGTATCTTAATCTATTAGGATTAAAGGATGAAGGAGAAAATCGCAAGAAGATGGGTATAAGCTAGATTCAAAGCAAAATGCAAAAGAAGCTCTTATCAAATGAATAAAAAACTATCTTTTAATTTAGCCCCTATCTTGGTTACACAAATGCTCTATAGGTTTGCTATAGCTAATCAAAGAAATTTTATGCCGTAATTAAGCCTATAAGCGGGAAGGAAGAAGGCAAAAAAAATTAAACCCATCCTTTTTAAGAGAGAAACAACTTTATTACGCTACGAGCTTAAGTTTCGGTTTAACACTTAAAAATGATGTTTTACACATTATAGCAAACGGGGCACACACTAACAAGCGAGGCATTTTAAAGCCAAGATGCACCTTAAGACAAACAATAGAGCCTTTTTAATTTCTTAATCCCCAAACTTCAAAAGCTTAAATTTATAGATTAGCGAAAGGACTGGCACTAAAACCTTTTTTTTCCTTCTTCACTGGGCCTTTTTCTTTTTTAGCTTTATTAGCTTCTACGGTACGAGCCGTTAAAGAAATACGTTTTCGGTCCACCTCAACTGCTAAGACTCGAACTTTAAGTCGCTTGCCAACATGCACTACTTCTGAAGGCTCTTTAACATATCGATCGGCTAGCTCTGATATATGTATAAAGCCATCCTGATGAACGCCAATGTCTATAAATACACCAAAAGCAGCTACATTAGTAACAATCCCTTCTAAAATCATGCCCTCTTTAAGATCTTGGATAGCATTAACGTCATGCCGAAACTGCAATTTTTCAAAGCTCTGCCGTGGATCACGCCCGGGCTTTTGTAATTCAGCTATGATATCTTTAAGAGTAGGCTCCCCTAGAGACCCTGAAATGTAACGTTTGATTTCAATTTTATGAATGTAGTTTTCATTTCCTATCAAAGCATTTAAGGGTACACCCATATCCTTGGCAATATGCTCTACTACTTCATATCGTTCGGGGTGTACAGCTGACCCATCTAAAGGATGCTCTCCTGCCCTGACACGCAAAAAGCCGGCAGACTGCTCAAAAGTACGAGCTCCGAACCCAGGAACATTTTTAAGGTCTTTACGCCCTTTAAAGGGTCCTTGTGCTTCACGATGTTTAACAATTTTTAAAGCCATCTGAGGTCCAATGCCGGCCACATAGCTTAATAAAGCTGCACTGGCGGTATTTAGCTCTACTCCTACATGATTTACACAACTTTCAACAACTTCGTGTAGTTTATCTTTGAGCAAAGGTTGATGGACATCGTGTTGATACTGCCCCACGCCGATAGCTTGAGGATCAACTTTAACTAGCTCAGCAAGAGGATCTTGGAGCCTTCTGGCTATAGAAATAGCTCCTCGTATAGTTACATCAAGCTCAGGAAATTCCTCCCGCGCAATATCAGAGGCGCTGTAAACACTGGCCCCTGCTTCGTTAACGGCAAGCAAGATAATTCTCGATAAATTATTTTTGGTAAGCACCTCTTGTACAAAAGCTTCTGTTTCTCGACCTGCCGTACCATTTCCCACACCAATAGCATAAGGTGGATAACTGCTAATCATTTGCAATAAAATTTTTTGTGCTTGTTCCTTAGCTGTACTCGATTGAAAGGGATAAATGGTTTTATAATCGATAAATTTGCCCGTCTCATCAATCACTACGCATTTACATCCCGTGCGAAAGCCTGGATCAATTCCAATCACGACCTTAGAACCTAAGGGAGCATCTAATAATCGATGGCGCAAATTTTCGGCAAAAACCTCTATGGCGGCACGATCTGATTGCATTTTAAGCTGTACTCTAATTTCTGTCTCCACACTAGGAGAAAGATAGCGTTTAAAAGCTTGCGCCACGCCTTTCTCTAAGAATTCAGCAAAAGGTGAACGAGGATTATATTTTATGATAGATTTGATTGAATTTCGTATATTTTCTTCAGGCACTTCTATATGAAAATTTAATATTTCTTCTTTTTCTCCGCGACGAATGGCTAAATAGCGATGAGAAGGAATTTTAGAGACTTTTTCTTGAAAAGAATAATAAGCTTCATACTTGCTGGCTACGCTTTCTTTACCTTCCACCACTTTAGACACCACAACACCGTCGTTTTCAAAGCACTCGCGTACATAAGCTCTTACTTCAGGGGTTGTTGCTATACTATCAGCCACAATATCTAAAGCGCCTGCTAAAACCTCTTCAATACTACTTACCCCTTTTTTAGCATCAATATAAACTGCAGCCTCCTCAAATGGATGACCTGTTATAGGTTGCTCCATGATACGTAAAGCAAAAGGCTCTAAACCTTTTTCTTTAGCTATGGCAGCTTTAGTACGTTTTTTAAGCTTATAAGGTAAATAAAGATCTTCCAGAACAGCTTTAGAGATGCAATTTTGAATCTGGATTTTTAAAGAATCTGTCATCTTACCTTGTAGCTCTATAGATTCTATTATGGATTTTTTTCGCTCTTCAAGCTCGAGCAAGTAATTATATCGCTCTTGAATAGCTCGAATTTGCACTTCATTTAAATTTCCCGTCGCTTCTTTCCTATATCTAGAAATAAAAGGAATAGTATTACCTTCAGTCAATAACTTAATGACCGCTTGTATACTTTCTGCTGGTAATTCGAGTTCTTCTACCAAAAATTTAAAAGGATCTATAGCCATACTTAATTTACCCGTATTAATGCCTCTATAAGAGGCGCGAAGTTGTGATATTTTTCAGAGATTTATTCATTTACTTTTTCTTATCCATAAGAATTTATAGCTATTTTTTTTACCCTTTGCTCTTATTGAAAATCGCTCATTTAATGGGCCCAATAACCCTTGGATTTCCTCTTTCATATTTAAGTCATTTGCTATCCTAAGGATAAAGAAGAAAGGACTAGAAAAACCTATTTAGGTAGTTATGAGCCTACCTAAGATTCAAACATTTGAAAAAAGAGGGTTTTGCTCTTCTATTCTAACTACTGCTTTTTATGAACAGCGTTGGACAAACAAAAAATCTATATTAAGCCGCACAAGTATTTAAGTTTTTTCATTAACCATCCAACTTGAAAATTTATCCAAAAAATTCAAAAATCCTGCCATATGTTGCATAGGAAAATTAAATTTTTTGTCCGCGCTTTGCAAAATCTTATGAAAACAACTTAACCACACTTGACGAGCTGTCTCATCGATAGGAAAAGCTAGATGCCTTTTACGCATCATAGGAGCACCAAAGCGCTGTTGATACAACGGTGGGCCCCCACAAAGGAATACAAAAAATGCTCCTGATTTTTTTGAAGCTTCTTTCATGTCTGCTGGGAACATCTTTCGAATAGGACTTTTATCCAGCTCTAAGTAAAATTCTTCCAACATTTTGAAAATGTTATGTTCCCCCATTAAATGATAAATCTCATGGCTAGGCGTAGCGCTGGGAGGGCCTCCTGGCGGAACATATACACTTAATTTATTCCCCTTATCTTCCATAATAATCACTTTAATTATTTATTCCTCGAACTTATAGCATATTTGCCTTACTCAGAGCAACAATTTGAATAAGCCAAGAATTATAAAAAATTTTAGGTTAAGTATCTTTTAAATTCCATTTCTTAAAGCCAATATGTTCTGCCAATTCCCTTAAAGGCTTTTATGTATGTATGTTTTTAAATTACCCTCTAAAAAAGTTAAACGTTATGGCATAATTAACTATAATATATTCCTTTTTCGCTCTCTTTTTGCTTATTATTTCTAGTTCAAGAATCACTTTTCTTTATTGCATCAATCAAAAAGTAAGCTTTCCTACCATTTCTTGAGCAAACATTAATAGTGATAAAAACCTTTCTTGGCAAGCCTTCCAAAGCAGTTTAATCGCTACCATTCTATATTAAATGTAAATTTTTTTAGCTACAAAATAAGGATACTTAAAAAAAAGAAGTTTTTTATATTAAGAAATTAGACAATCAAGTAATTTAGATTTTAAACATTGAAAAAAAGCATTAGGAAAGAAATGAATGTCTCCTATCAAGCTGACGGCCTTTGTTGCGAAGGCTACCTAGTCAATCCCAAAGAAATGCGGCATGCCCAACCAGCGGTCCTTATTGCCCATGCTTGGTATGGTCAGGATGAGTTTGCACGCAAAAAAGCACATGAGCTAGCTAATCTTGGTTATATTGCTTTGGCTATTGATATGTTTGGCCACCGAAAGAATGCTACGTGTGATGAAGAAGCATCTTCCTTAATTCAACCTCTTTACTTGGATCGTAAGCTTTTGCAAGTTAGAATCAGCGCAGCATTTGAAACTCTACTTAAGCAGCCTGGGGTGGATGGCACACGAGTTGGCGCGATTGGGTTCTGTTTTGGTGGATTAGCAGTCATCGAGTTACTGAGAAGTGGAGCACCGGTAAAAAGCGTAGTAAGCTTTCATGCTGTAATTAATTATTCAGGTGTTAATTCTTTCCCTATTGCTAAAAATATTAAAGGATCTATCCTGCTTTTACATGGTTATGAAGATCCATTATGCCCTTTAAAAGAAATTCAATATCTTCAAAGAGAGCTCAATGACGCTCGTGTGGATTGGCAAATGGATATTTATGGCATGACGTCCCATGCCTTTACTAACCCACTCGTCAACGATAAAAAGAAAGGTCTAATATATAATGAAAAAGCGAGCACAAGAGCTTGGCTAGCGATGAAGAATTTTTTTCACGAAACATTGGGGAGATAGAAAAGATGAAATGGTCTGCATGGATAACCCTTACTTACGCTTTAATCGTTATGTCAGGAGGAATAGTGGGATTTATACAGGCCCATAGCTATCCTTCATTGATTGCAGCAACTTTATCAGCCACCTTATTATTTATAGGTGCTATAGGAATGCTTAGAAAAAGTATTTTAGCTTATACATTAGTGGTGTTCGTACACTTATTATTAACTTTATTTTTTACTTATCGTTATGCTATTACCACCAAGTTTATGCCGGCAGGCCTAATGATCATCCTGAGCGCCAGCTCTCTTATATTTATTCTTACTAAAGGCAAAAAGAAAGCTAGATTAATTTAATGTCTTGAGCTATAGGCTAAAAAGGATTTCTACCCTATAGTTCGGCCGGTTCCAAACGCTATTTATTAGATAAGATTATCTTATTGAGTCCCCTTATTAAATCAACCTTATGCCTTTGACTCTCAATATCTAACATTTAAATTTCCTAGATTGTATATATAGTCTTTAATTATTTATTCTAGATAAGGCATAATTTGCTCTCTTTTAATATGACCTTAAAGGTTAAAAACAGATGTTTGATCCCACTTCTTTAAAAGTCCGTAAACAAATCATGGGTTTACTGCTCAATCGCTGGGGATTAACCTGTATGGGAATTTTAACCTTTCAGCAAATTCTCGAAGCTTCTTCTACCCTCTGGCTTGTCAAATTGGTAGAAACTATTGCCTCCCACCAAAATTTTTTACCTTACATGCTGCTTTACTTAACCTCTTTAGCACTCCCCTACATTCCTGGCTGCATAGCGCTAATAGTCAAAACCCATTGGAAACAAGAAGCTCAGCGTCATTTTATTCACGCGTTTGTTACCTCTAACAGAAATAATATTGGAGAATGGAACAATAAAGCCATTAAAGAAGAAAAGCTATCTATATTAACTTCTGAGGGGCCTTCAGCCCTTCAAGATTTGATTGATTATGTTTGGGAGCTCTCAGGTTATGTATTAAGTGTAATATTAAATATTTTAGCCCTTTCCATCGTCGTTGAACCCCTTTTTGCTTTAGCTTATAGCATTTCTGTACTATGTGTCATCGCTATTATGAAAGGACAACGCCGCACTCAACGCCAACTTACTCGAAAAGCTTTAACAGCCCGCGTAGATCTTTCGCAACAATTATTGGCCGCATGGGATAACGTTTTATTAGGCAATGGCTACAATTTTAAGCTTTGGGACGAAAAAACTTCGCAACGTTTGAAGCGGTGTTTACAACGTAACATTGATCTTGAAAGATTTGATCAAGTTTTAGCTATATTTGTTGCTTTAATAACTTCTATTCCTTCTCTAGGAGTAGTTATCTACTCAGCTATTCAACATGCGCACGATCCTGTTAAGCTTTCTGCCTTTGTAGTTATCCTTCCTCTTCTTTTCCAAATTCTTTCCTACACTTATCAAACCTTGTCTTTAGCTTTTCGATGGGGAATGCATCGCAGCAAGCTTACAGCTATTTATCGATCTATACAAGCATCTAAAGATTCCCCTTCATCTCTTGAAAAGAAAGTTAATTGGTCTAAAATTAGCGCTAACCACCATTCGACAGGAGCAGAGCATACTCCTATGTCGATAACCTCGCCTCCTTCTATCGAATCGCATAGCAATCTTATACGTTTGACCCAGCGTAAAGGCCGCCTAACCTTGCGAGGTGAAAATGGCTGTGGCAAATCGACTGCGCTTATTCTCATAAAAGATGCATTGGCTAGCAAAGCTTTTCTTCTTCCCACTCACAATCAATTATCTTTTACTTCTGAAACTAATAAGCACTCGACGGGAGAAGCTTTACGTAAGCGACTTCAGGAAATTGCCGATAAAGTGGATGTAGAGGTTTTACTGTTAGATGAATGGGATGCTAATTTGGATAAAGGAAATCAAGAAATTTTATCAGGACTCATTGATCTTTTGGCAGAAAAAAAGTGCGTGATCGAAGTTCGACACCGTTAACTATAACTAATATAAGGACTTAATAATGAATGCAAAAAAAAATCCTATCGTATTACTTACTACCTCTATGGGAAATATAAAGCTGGAGCTTTATCCGGAAAAAGCCCCTCTTACTGTGAAAAACTTTTTAGATTATGTAGAGAGCGGCCATTTTAACCAGACAATATTCCACCGGGTTATCAACGGTTTTATGATCCAAGGAGGCGGATTTAATCAAGCATTTGATCAAAAACCTACAAACGCAGCGATTAAAAATGAAGCTCACAATGGATTAAAAAATATTCGAGGTTCCATAGCTATGGCAAGGACCAATGAAATTCATAGCGCTTCCTCTCAATTCTTTATCAATCTCGTAGATAATGATTTTCTTAATTTTAAGAGTCCCGCGGCTCATGAGTATGGTTATTGCGTATTTGGTCAAGTCATAGAAGGGCTAGAAGTGGTCGACAAGATAGGTAAAGTTAAAACTGGTTCTAAAGGACCTCACCGTGATGTGCCTTTAGAAACGGTCGAAATCTTATCTGCTACGCAACAGATTTAACATTATTGTTGCTTACCAGCAGCTCTTTAGCTAAATTTAAGCGTTCTATTGAGAGGATCATAAAAGGGGAAAACGTTAATGCTTTTCCCCTTACTCTTTATACTGCCTTTAAGGTTTGCTTGTCTATTTTGCTTTTTATAGATTCCAGCAACCGCAACTAAAAGCATGCATAAGACTTGAAAAACTTATATGAATAAATCTTAGCTATTTTATCGCGCTCGAACACTTGCCTGATGATACTTACCTTCTATTTTAGAGTATTGCTCTATATCTGCCTAGACCAAGGCGTGTACCAGATAACGCCGTCCTCAACAACGATAAACAAGGAAAGACTAGCATAATCTTTAAAATAGAGGCTGCAGGGTGATAAAAAGGCTGGGATTTATCCGTAGAGCTCTTTTAAATTTTTATGCATATTTTTAGTCGTTTTTTAAGACAAGAAATAAGAAAAAAACGCAAAACATACAAAAAATGTTAAAAAGATTTCTAGTGCTTAAATTTAAAAATATATGAATATAAAAGCTGTTAGAAATTTTTCCCCTCCCTTCTATTAGTAGATAAGACTTTAGATGTTAATGTCTCTTGATAGGTCGGGAAGTTCTCTATATCCTTAATACTTTTTGAAAGCATACCCTTTCGTTTCTTTAACTTATTGGGTGATGGAGATACAAACTTTTTTAGCTACAGCCGAAAACGCTGCTTTATTTCATCTGGAATGCTTCGCAGCGGATTTCCCTTTAAATTAAGATATAACCTTTCAGGTAACTGCCCTATCTCTGCAGGAAGGGAGGTAAGCTGGTTATTGTATAAGGGAAGGTATTGTAGCTGCGATAACTGCCCTATCTCTGCAGGAAGAGTGGTGAGCTGGTTGTTGCCTAACCAAAGATCTTGCAGCTGAGATAGCTGCTCTATCTCTGCAGGAAGAGTGGTGAGCTGATTGTTGTATAAGTCAAGCCTTTGCAGCTGCGATAGCTGCCCTATCTCTGCCGGAAGAGCGGTTAGCTGGTTGTTGCCTAACCAAAGATCTTGCAGCTGAGATAGCTGCTCTATCTCTGCAGGAAGAGTGGTGAGCTGGTTATCATTTAAGTAAAGCGCTTCCAGCGGCGATAGCTGCCATATCTCTGATGGAAGTATAGCGAGCTGGTTGCTGTTTAATTCAAGCCTTTGCAGGTGCGATAGCTGCCCTATCTCTGCGGGAAGAGTGGTAAGTTGGTTGCCGTCTAAGTAAAGGTGTTGCAGCCGAGACAGCTGCCCTATTTCTGCGGGAAGGAAGGTTAGCTGGTTATTATTTAAGTAAAGCATTTCCAGCTGCGATAGCTGTCCTATCTCTGCAGGTAAAAAGGTCAAACCAATTTCTGTTAAATTTAAGCTCGTAATAACTTTGCCATGCCTTTCAATCCAATTTCTAAAAAGCTCTCCTTTTTTTCTAAAGGCGAATACTTGATTGCTTCTTGGTCTAAGTATTCCTTTCCCCCAGAAATTTCTTTCCAAATTAAGAGGCGATTAATATTTATAAGATAAGAGGAGTAGTTATCCAGGGTATGATATATCTTTTCCTCGGTTTTCCATTTAAATTCTAATTCTAACGGAGAGAGATCTAGCTTGAGCAAAGGTTTGCTTAAAGATTGCTATGGCTTTTTCTACCTCAGGAAGCTCAGCTTCTAGCTTATAAAGATTATCTAAAATAAGGGTTTGCTCGCTAACATCTCCTTGAGGAACATGCATTCTACCTATTTGCTAATAAAGAGAAGGCATGACTTCAGTAGCTAGCAGATGACGCCATCTTGTACACACGCTAGATAAGGAAAGGCTAGCGCAAGCCTTTAAAATAGGGACTAGTATCCCACTAGGTAGATGTTCAATGGTGATAGAAAAACTAGAATTCATTGCATGACCTTTTTTAATTATTGATATTTTCAGTTGTTTTTTTAGGATATTATATACATAAACTATCCAAAACGTAAAAAGAATTTTAGAGGCAAATTCTTAGCCTTTAAACTTAAAGATAGAGGGCTATAAAAAGCTTTTGGAAATTTTTCGTCTTCTTTAGCAAGGAAGATACAATTTCAGATGTGGATGTGTCTGAAGGGCCCCGGAGGTTTATCTATATTCTTAAAGCCTTCTAACTAAGCATACCGATTCG
The DNA here is from genome assembly GCF_000813665.1 of Neochlamydia sp. EPS4. Lineage (NCBI taxonomy): Bacteria > Pseudomonadati > Chlamydiota > Chlamydiia > Parachlamydiales > Parachlamydiaceae > Neochlamydia > Neochlamydia sp. EPS4. The sequence goes on from NZ_JSDQ01000068.1 coordinate 34,077, forward strand.
TTCCTATAACACATTAGGTGATGAAGAAACAAACTTTTCAGCTACAGGCAAAAACGCTGCTTTATTTCATCGGGTATGCTTTGCAGCGGATTTCCTTTCACCTGAAAAATTTTCAGAGTAGGTAGTTGCCCTATCTCTACAGGAAGGGAGTTAAGCTGGTTGCTGCTTAAGATAAGCGTCTGCAGCTGCGATAACTGCCCTACCTCTATAGGAAGAGCAGTAAGCTGGTTGCTGCTTAAGCCAAGCCTTTGCAGCTGTCCCAGCTGCCCTATCTCTGCAGGAAGAATGGTAAGCTGATTGTTATTTAAGTAAAGCATTTGCAACTGCGATAATTGCCCTATCTCTGCAGGAAGAATGGTAAGCTGATTGTCATCTAAGTAAAGCCATTGCAGCTGAGACAGCTGTCCTATCTCTGCGGGAAGGCATGTGAGCTGGTTACCGTCTAGGTAAAGCTCTTGCAGCTGAGATAGTTGTCCTATCTCTATAGAAAGGGAAATAAGGTGGTTGTTGTTTAAGAAAAGGTTTCGCAGCTGAGAGAGCTGCCCTATCTCTGCAGAAAGGGTGACAAGCTGGTTGTTGCTTAAGTAAAGCGCTTCAAGCTTAGAAAGCCCTCCTATTTCTGCAGGAAGAGAGGTAAGTTGGTTACTATTTAAGTAAAGGTATTGCAGCTGAGATAGCTGCCCTATCTCTGCTGGAAGTGAGGTGAGCTGGTTATTTCTTACATTAAGCGTTTTCAGCTGCAAAAGCTGCCCTATCTCTGCAGGAAGGAAGGTAAGCTGGTTACTGTTTAAGGAAAGCCATTGCAACTGCGATAGCTGTCCTATCTCTGGAGGAAGGCTTGCTAGCTGGTTGTTATTTAAGTAAAGCCATAGCAGACGAGAAAGATTCCTTATTTCTGTAGGAAGGGAGGTAAGCTGGTTATTGTTTAAGTCAAGGTGCTCCAGCTGAGAAAGTTGCCCTATATCGGTAGGAAGAGAAGCAAGCTGGTTGCTATTTAATTTAAGGGTTTGCAGCTGCGATAGCTGCCCTATCTCCGCAGGAAGGGTGGTGAGCTGGTTGCCGCTTAAATCAAGCCATTCCAGCTGGAAAAGTTGTCCTATCTCTGCAGGTAAGAAGGTCAAGCCGACTTCTGTTATCTCTAGCCTCGTAATATCTTTACCATGCCTTTCAATCCACTCTCTAAACAGCTCTCCTTTTTTTTCTAAAGGCAAATACTTGATTTCTTCTTGATCTAAGTGTTCCTTTCCACCAGGGATTTTATTCCAAATTAAGAGGCGATTAATATTTACAAAATATGAGAAATAATTGGACAGAGTAAAATATTGCTTTTCCCCGATTATCCATTTAAATTCTAATTTTAAAGGAGAAAGAGAGCTAACTAGAGCAAAGGTTTGCTTAAAGATTGCTTTGACTTTTTCTACCTCAGGAAGCTCAGATTCTAGCTTATAAAGCTTATCTAAAATAATGGCTTGCTCGCTAACATCTCCTTGAGGAACATGTATTTCACCTATTTGCTTATAAAGAGAAGGCATGACTTCAGTAGCTAGCAGATGGCGCCATCTAGTACATACTCTAAGTAAGGCAGGCGTAGGACAATACTCCAAAATCGAGGTGAGTACCTCATTAGGTAAATGCTCAATGCTGATAGAAGAGCCAGGATTCATTATATGTCCTTCTTTAAATTATTCATATTTTCAGCCGTTTTTTAGGACATTATATACATGAACAATCTAAAATGTACAAAAAAATTTTAGAGACAAATTCTTAGGCTTTAAACTTAAAAATAGAGGGCTATAAAAAGCTTTTGGAAATTCTTCCTCTTCTTTAGCAGGAAAGATACAATTTCAGATATGGATGTCTCTGAATGCGCCCAGAAGTTTATCTATATTCTTAAAAGCTTCTAAGGATATCCATTAGTTTCTTTAACCTATTGGATGATGAAGGAACAAACTTTTTCAGCTAAAAGCGCAGACGCTGCTTTAGCTCATCTGGATGCTTTACAACGGATTCTCATTCAGTAAAGCCTACTTAGAGCAAGTAGATTTTCTATCTCTGCAGGAAGGGTGGTTAATTGATTATTTTCTAAGTTAAGCCGTTGAAGCGCATTCAGCTGCCCTAGCTCTGCAGGAAGGCAAGTAAGCTGGTTGTTATTTAAGTCAAGGTCTTGCAGCTGAGAGAGCTGCCCTATTTCTGCAGGAAGGGAGTTAAGCTGGTTGCTGCTTAAGATAAGAGCTTCTAGCTGAGATAGCTGCCCTATCTCTGCAGGAAGAGCGGCAAGCTGGTTGCTGCTTAAGCCAAGCCTTCGCAGCTGAGAGAGCTGCCCTATTTCCGCTGGAAGGCAAGTAAGCTGGTTGTTATTTAAGTAAAGAATTTGCAACTGCGATAATTGCCCTAGCTCTGCAGGGAGGGTGGTAAGCTGATTGTCGTCTAAATAAAGCCATTGCAGCTGAGATAGCTGTCCTATCCCTGTGGGAAGACATGTGAGCTGGTTACCGTCCAAGTAAAGCTCTTGCAGCTGAAACAGTTGTCCTATCTTTATAGGAAGAGAGATAAGCTGGTTGTGATTTAAGTAAAGCATTTGCAGCTGAGATAGCTGCCCTATCTCTGCGGGAAGGCATGTGAGCTGGTTGTTATGTAAGTGAAACCATTGCAGCTTAGCCAACTGCCCTATCTCTGCAGGAAGAGAAGTAAGCTGGTTGCGATTTAAGTAAAGCATTTGCAGCTGAGATAGCTGCCCTATTTTTACAGGAAGGAAGTTAAGCTGGTTGTCGTCTAAATCAAGCATTTGCAGCTGAGATAGGTGCTCTATCTTTTTGGGAACAGACGTAAGCTGATTGTCGTTTACTTTAAGTTCTTGCAAATGAGATAGCTGCTCTATCTCTGGAGGTAAAAAGGTCAAGCCAATTTCTGTTAAATTTAAGCTCGTAATATCTTTGCTATGCCTTTCAATCCAATCTCTAAAAAGCTCTCCTTTTTTTTCTAATGGCAAATACTTGATTTCTTCTTGGTCTAAGTATTCCTTTCCACCAGATATTTTGTTCCAAATTAAGAGGCGATTAATATTTATAAGATATGAGGAATAATTAGACAGGGTAAAATATTTTTTTTCTTCGGTCTCCGATTTAAATTCTAAGGGAGAAAGAGTACTAGCTAAAGCAAAGATTTGTTTAAAGATTGCTTTGACTTTTTCTACCTCAGGAAGCTCAGCTTCTAGCTTATAAAGCTTATCTAAAATAAGGGCTTGCTCGCTAACATCTCCTTGAGGAACATGCGTTTTACCTATTTGCTTATAAAGAGAAGGCATGACTTCAGTAGCTAGCAGATGACGCCATCTAGTACAAACTCTAAGTAAGGCAGGCCTAGGGCAATACTCCAAAATAGAGGTGAGCACTTCGTTAGGTAAATGCTTCATGCTGATAGAAGAGCTATAATTCATTACGTGACCTCCTTTTAATTATTCATATTTTCAGCCGTTTTTTAGGACATTCTATACATGAACAATCCAGAACGTATCAGAAAATTTTAGAGACAAATTCTTAGCCATTAAACTTAAAAATAAAGCACTATAAAAAGCTTTTGAAAATTCTTTCCCCCTCTTTTATCAGGCGTTAATGTTTCTTGATGATCCAGGAGGTTTATCTATATCCTTAAAACCTTTTGAACATACCCCTTCGTTCCTTTAACATATTAGGTGATGAAGATACAAACTTTCCAGCTACAGCCGAAAACGCTGCTTTATTTCATCTGGAATGCTTCGCAGCGGGTTTTCCTTTAAATTAAGATTTAACCTTTCAGGTAACTGCCTTATCTCTGCAGGAAGGAAGGTTAGCTGGTTATTATTTAAGTAAAGCACTTCCAGCTGCAATAGCTGCCTTACCTCTGCAGGAAGGAAGGCTAGCTGGTTGTTGCTTAAGTCAAGTCCTTGCAGATGAGATAGCTGCCCTATCTCTGCAGGAAGGGAGATAAGTTGGTTGTTGCTTAAGTCAAGTCCTTGCAGCTGAGAAAGCTGCCATATCTCTGCGGGAAGGCAAGTAAGCTGGTTGTCATTTAAGTAAAGCACTTCCAGCTGCGATAATTGCTGTATCTCTGCTGGAATAGAGATAAGCTGGTTATTGTTTAAGTCAAGCTCTTGCAGCTGAGAAAGCTGCCCTATTTCCGCTGGAAGGGAGGTAAGTTGGTTGTTGCTGAAGAAAAGGTCTTGCAGCTGAGATAACTGCCCTATCTCTGCAGGAAGGAAGGTAAGCTGGTTACTGTTTAAGGAAAGCCATTGCAGCTGAAAAAGTTGTCCTATCTCTGCAGGAAGGAAGGTAAGCTGGTTACTGTTTAAGGAAAGCCATTGCAGCTGAAAAAGTTGTCCTATCTCTGCTGGAAGGGAAGTAAGTTGATTATTTTCTAAGTTAAGCGTTTGCAGCTGGGGTAACTGCCCTATCTCTGCGGGGATGAAAGTAAGCTGATTGTTCTGCAAGTAAAGCCCTTGAAGCTTAGAAAGCTGCCCTATTCCTACGGGAAGGAAAGTAAGTTGGTTATTTTCTAAGCTAAGCGTTTGCAACTGAGATAGCTGCCCTATCTCTGCTGGAAGGGAAGTAAGTTGATTATTTTCTAAGTTAAGCGTTTGCAGCTGGGGTAACTGCCCTATCTCTGCAGGGATTAAAGTAAGCTGATTGTTCTGCAAGTAAAGCCCTTGAAGCTTAGAAAGCTGCCCTATTCCTACGGGAAGGGAAGTAAGCTGGTTATTTTTTAAGTTAAGCGTTTGCAACTGAGATAGCTGACCTATATCTGCGCGAATAGAGATAAGCTGGTTTCTGCTTAAACCAAGATTTCTCAGCCGAGACAGCTGCCCTATTTCTAGGGGAAGGGAAGTAAGCTGGTTATTGTCTAAACCAAGCGTTTGCAGCTGAGGTAACTGCCCTATCTCTGCTGGAAGGAAAGCTAGTTGGTTATTTTCTAAGTTAAGCGTTTGCAGCTGAGGTAACTGCCCTATCTCTGCAGGGATGGAAGTAAGCTGATTATTCTGCAAGTAAAGCCCTTGAAGCTGAGAAAGCCGTCCTATTCCTACGGGAAGGGAAGTAAGCTGGTTATTTTCTAAGCTAAGCGTTTGCAGGTGAGATAGCTGACCTATCTCTGCAGGAAGGGAAGTAAGCCGGTTATTGTTTAAGTAAAGGTATTGCAGCTGAGATAGCTGCCCTATTTCTAGGGGAAGGGAAGTAAGTTGGTTATTGTCTAAGCCAAGCGTTTGCAGCTGAGGTAACTGCCTTATCTTTGCGGGAATAGAGATAAGCTGGTTTCTGCTTAAACCAAGATTTCTCAGCCGAGACAGCTGCCCTATCTCTGCGGGAAGGCAAGTAAGCTGGTTGTCGCTTAAGAAAAGCGTTCGCAGCTGCGATAGCTGCCCTATCTCTGCAGGAAGGGAGGTTAGCGGGTTATTGTTTAAGTAAAGGTATTGCAGCTGAGACAGCTGCCCTATCTCCACGGGAAGGGAAGTAAGCTGGTTATCATTTAAGTAAAGCACTTCCAGCTGCGATAGCTGCCCTATCTCTGCAGGTAAAAAGGTCAAACCAATTTCTGTTAAATTTAAGCTCGTAATAACTTTGCCATGCCTTTCAATCCAATCTCTAAAAAGCTCTCCTTTTTTTGCTAAAGGCAAATACTTGATTTCTTCTTGGTCTAAGTATTCCTTTCCACCAGGAATTTCTTTCCAAATTAAGAGGCGATTAATATTTACAAGATAAGAGGAGTAGTTAGCCAGGGTAAGATATCTCTTTTCCTCGGTTTTCCATTTAAATTCTAATTCTAACGGAGAGAGAGAACTAGCTAAAGTAAAGATTTGCTTAAAGATTGCTATGACTTTTTCTACCACAGGAAGCTCAGCTTCTAGCTTATAAAGCTTATCTAAAATAAGGGCTTGCTCGCTAATATCTCCTTGAGGAACATGTATTTCACCTATTTGCTTATAAAAAGAAGGCATGACTTCAGTAGCTAGCAGATGGCGCCATCTAGTACATACTCTAAGTAAGCCAGGCGTAGGACAATACTCCAAAATCGAGGAGAGTACCTCATTAGGTAAATGCTCAATGCTGATAGAAGAGCTAGGATTCATTATATGTCCTTCTTTTAATTATTCATATTTTCAGCCGTTTTTTTAGGACATTATATACATGAACAATCCAAAATGTACAAAAAGATTTTAGAGACAAATTCTTAGCCTTTAAACTTAAAAATAGAGGGCTATAAAAAGCTTTTGGAAATTCTTCGTCTTCTTTTATTAGACGTTAATATTTTTTGATGATCTAAGAAGTTTATCATATCCTTAAAGTCTTCTAAACATGCCGCTTCTTTTCTTTAACCTATTAGATGAAGTAGAAGCAAACTTTTTAACGAGAGGTGAAAACTTTGCTTTATTTTACTTGGAATGCTTAGCAGCGGATTTCCGTCCAAATTAAGAGGCAGATAATCATGCAACTGACTTATATCCTTAGAAAGATTAGTAAGCTGGTTATCGTTTGAGCCAAGCGTTTGCAGCTGCTATACTTCTGAAAGAAAAATTAAGCTATAATTATTTAAATTCTATTTTTCTGTGAATATATGTATAATCAATTGGCATGGTATATTCACACAATTTAAGAAAAAAAGCTTTGAAGTATATAGAGAATGGCGGCACAATCGCCACAGCTAGTGTGGTGTTTGGCGTAGCAGCTCGTACGTTAACAAACTGGATTAAGCGGAAAAAACAAGGTAATCTAGCTCCTAAAAAAAGACGGCAGAGCCCCACTAAAATAGATAGTGAAAAGCTAAAACTATATATAAAACAAACTCCCGATGCATACCTTAGGGAAATAGCTGAGGAATTCGGAGTGACAACAGCTGCAGTTTTTTATGCCTGTAAAAGACTGAAAATCACTTTGAAAAAAATACACCCTTCTATAAGGAAAGAGATGAGGGTAAGCGAGAGGAATTTAGACAAAAGCTAGAAAATATTTCGGAAGAAAATAGAATTTACATAGATGAAAGCGGGATGAATGCCTACTTACAGCGCCAGCATGCAAGATCACCTCTAGGAGAAAAGATTTATGGTGCTCTAGCAGGTCGTTCATTTGCTACAGAAAGCTTTATAGCAGCTAAATGGAACTCCTAGATGGTAGCTCCTTTTTGTTATACAAGTACCTGTAATTGTCTTTTATTTAACTTCTGGCTAGAAAAAACATTGATACCCGAACTTAAAGCGGGGCAAGTTCTAATTAGGGGTAATGCTACCTTCCATAGATCGCAAACCACTCATGAGCCTATCAAAAAGGCAGGGTGTGAGATTTTATTTTTGTCGCCTTATTTTCCAGATTTAAGCCCTATTGAAACCTTTTGAGCTAATTTTAAGAAGATCGTAGTAGCAAGCTTCAGTAAGTTTTCTACTCTTGCTCAAACCATTGATTACTCTTTCTCAAGTATATGTCGATGATAAAAAATATAAAATTTAAATCAATAAAGCCCCTGCAGCTGCGATAGTTGCCTTATCTCATGGGGATAAAGAAATTAACCTAACTTCTCTTAAATCTTACCTCATAACATTTTTGCCATGCCTTTCACTCCATTCGCTGAAAAACTTTCTTCTTATTTTAAAGTCAGAACTTGATTTCTTTTTGTGACTAAATATTTCTTTCCACCAATTTTTTTAGGTCAAAAGATGACTAATCTTTACAAGATATAAGGAGTAATTAGCCCATCTGAAACATCTATTTTTTTTTGCTTTAACATGTTGCCAATTAGGTGCTGAACCAGGCTGTTTTTTCTTTCTTAAGTAGTCAACAATTTTACATTTAGCTAGCCCGGATTGTTAGAGCAAATTTTTCAGGAAGTGATATATTGAATGTCTTTAGGTATAAATTATTGCAGCCGCAAACTCTGCTTTGCTTCGTTCGCAGCTTGGTTTGCTTTTAGAAATAAGATATAAGCTTAATTTTCTTATTATTTAGATAGGTTTTTTGCCCGCCCTGAGAGGCTTCATGAAAACTTTGCCTTACCCAAATAATTCTCCACAGCCATTCGAAAAGTTTGCTCACCAGCTAAAGATCCATTCATATTCTACTCTTCTGTGAAAAGACAAGACAAGTTTGTCAAAAAATATAATTATTATTCACATAAAAAGCCCATTTAAAAAAAAACTAAGGTACTCTTTAGGGCTAACCGATAGTTATAATCGCATTGATTTATCCCTATATCTTTTAAAATAAATCACGCACTCCCCTATAATTTTCTTAATCTAAGGTAATTATCCTGTTCATTCCTCCTTTTCCTCTAAATATTTATCCTCTTAACAAAAAGCGCCCCCCCTCCCCCCAATTATTACAGTGTATGTGTGCTAGGAGAGCATGTTTATCATGTTAAGGTCAGATTTTTTAATAAAATAAGCTAGGGATATGCATAGATTATAAAAAATTACTTCACGCTTGGTAGCTCTTTTGGTATATTTACAACCTTAATATTTTTAGGACATTATATGCATAACAATAAAACATTAGCCCCTGTAGAGACCTTTTATCATGATAAACGCAAATTTACTCCTCCTCAGTCATTTGTGAATCAGGCGCATATGAAGGATCTGTCTCAATATACAGAAATGTATCAAAAGTCTATTCATCATCCCAATGAATTTTGGCTTGAACAGGCAAATACATTGGATTGGTTTAAAAAGCCTACCCTTGCGGCCCGTTATAGTTGGGAATCCAACAGTAACCTTATCCATCATACCTGGTTTGAAGATGGTATCCTCAATCTTTGCTATAATTGCTTAGATAGGCATTTAGAAGGGCATCGAAAGTTAAAGCCTGCGATCATCTGGCAAGGAGACAATGAAGAGGAAACGAAAATTTGGGATTATCAGACGCTGCATATCCAAGTCTGCCGTTTTGCTAATGTTCTTAAGAAATGGGGCGTTAATAAAGGTGACCGAGTATGCATTTACCTACCCATGATTCCAGAAATCGCGGTCGCCGTACTAGCTTGTGCTCGTATAGGTGCTATTCACTCGGTAGTTTTTGGAGGCTTTAGCGCTGAAGCCCTAAGTCATCGCATGAATGACTGTTCTTGTAAATTGCTAGTAACTGCAAATGCTAGCCTGCGTGGAGGTAAGCCAATCTACTTAAAATCTATTGCCGATGAAGCGCTAGCCTCCACTCCATCTATTGAAACGGTAATTGTGGTTCAAAGAACGCATGAGCTTTGCTCAATGCAAGCAGGACGCGACATTTGGTATGAAGAGGAAATGGAAAATGCTTCTCAATTTTGCCCTGCAGAACCGATGAATGCTGAAGATCCTTTGTTTATTCTATACACCTCCGGTTCTACTGGTAAACCCAAAGGAGTGGTTCATACTCAAGCTGGCTATTTACTGTATGCCTCTTTAAGCCATAAATATATTTTTGATATTAAAGATTCGGATGTTTATTGGTGTTCTGCAGATTTGGGGTGGATTACTGGTCATAGTTATGTGCTTTATGGTCCTTTGGCAAATGGTGCTACCACGCTTATGTTTGAAGGCACCCCTTATTACCCTGATGCAGGAAGATTTTGGAAAATTATTGAAAAATTTCAAGTAAATATTTTTTATACCGCTCCGACAGTCATTAGAGCCTTAATTCGTTATGGAAAATCTTATCTAAAAGGTTATGATCTTAGTTGCTTAAGGCTTTTAGGTACTGTAGGAGAGCCCATTAATCCAGAAGCATGGATGTGGTATTATGAAAATATTGGACAAGAAAATTGCCCCGTAATAGATACTTGGTGGCAAACAGAAACGGGTGGCATCATGCTCTCCCCTCTACCGGGTTGTCATGAAGCCAAGCCTGGAAGCGCTTCCAAACCTTTCTTCGGTATCGATCCTATTATTTTACGTGATGATGGAACTCCTTGCGATGTCGATGAAGGAGGATGCTTATGTATTCAGCAACCATGGCCAGGAATGATGCGCACTACTTGGGGAGATCATCAACAATTTATTAATACTTACTTTAAAACTTTCCAAAATGTCTATTTTAGTGGAGATGGGTGTTCGATAGACGAGGAGGGCGATTATTGGCTCTTAGGAAGAATTGATGATGTGGTCAATGTTTCTGGGCATCGTATGGGTACAGCAGAAGTCGAAAGTTCTTTAGTGAGCCATCCAGCTGTAGCGGAAGCTGCTGTAGTCCCTAAACCCGATGAGGTCAAAGGACAGTGCTTATATGCCTTTGTCATCCTTAAAGACAATGTAGAGAGCCATTCTGATTTACAGAAAGAATTGGCGCAGCATGTACGCCAAGAGATTGGCCCTATTGCTGTTCCTGACTACATTCGATTTATTGATGCTTTACCTAAAACTCGCTCCGGCAAGATTATGCGTCGGATCTTAAGAAAAGTGGTAGAAGGTAATGTAGATGAACTGGGAGATATAAGCACTTTAGCTGATCCTTCAGTTCTTGAATTTTTATTGAAAAGCGACTAGAAAGGAGTAAAGCATAAAGTTAAAGAGCGTTTAACTTTATGCTTTACTTTTTACTTATTCATTTAGGCGAAGAACGCTTTTTCTTTTTATTCTCAACAACTTGATTCACTTTTTTAGTCCGCCTTGGAGGCGCTGGAGTGAGGTCAGAAGAAGGAATAAAATCAGGCTTTTTAGTTAGCATACGCTGACATTTATTCCTTAGTTCTTTACGTAGTTGCCGGCCACTTTGGGGCGTTAACAGCACAGCACAGCTAATGCCTAGCACTAGGCCTATAACCGTTCCTTCCGCAAAGGCCTTAACAGTGGAGGGGATAGCTACCGCTGTAAAAGGAGAAACTTTGTTTAAAAAAGTTTCTTTAGCATAGGGCTTTCCTTTTATGTTCCCCTCTTTTGTTTGATGATTAAGCTTTTTCTTTACTTGCTGTCGAAAAGGGAGAAGAGCACATGCACTAGCAAGCCCTGCGCCCACCAAAGCACCTAAAACTATGCCGGGGGTGTTACGCACAAGCTACCTCCTTTTTTTCATCTCCTGCCAGATATTAAGACCGGTCATTGCCCAATCCATCATCCGATGAACAGGGTGATAGTGCTCTTCATTGTCTTCGGAGTCATCCTCCTCCTGGCTTTTACCAGAAAATTTGTCGGCAACAAATTTGGCTACATCTAACCAATTGCACGCTTTTATTTTATCTACCAGCCCTTCTTCCTCTTCTGAAGACTGTTGGGATAAAGCATATACGGCTGAGGCTCCGATCAATCCTGCTCCAATAATGCCAAGCACAATGTTTCTATTAGTACTATAGCTTGAAAAAGCATCGGAAGCAGCATGGCAAATATGATCGATGGAATCTTTAGCATTATCATAAATTTTATGCCCTTTTTCCATTGCTTCATGAGCATACTCTTGAGCCGTATCACTGACTTGATCATACATAGAATCAAGCGCTCTTGTAAACTTATGACCCTTAGGCTTTGGAGCAAAGAATAAAGCAGCAGCTGCACCAATGAGGCATCCTGCGGCAGCTCCTAAAGCAATGTTAGAGACGTGCTCATTTGTAGAAGGTTCTGGAGGGGTTAAGGGCTTTTTATTGCGGGGTTTAACTTTAACCATAATTATCTCCCTTTTTTTATTTTTTGCCAGGTTTTGACTCCTATTGTAGACAATTTTATCAAATCACCTACAATTTCATTCCAATCATTTTTTTTCTCAATGTGATAAAGATTACATGATTTTTCATCTTCATTGTCATTAAATGATTGAGTGACTTTATTGACTGCTGCGCTCACATGGTTGATAGAATCTAAAATGGGATTTAAGTCAGAGAGCTTATCTTGAGTTGCTATTGCAATCTTATTAGAGTTTTCTAAGAGTCGTAAGGTTTCTTGAACCAGGGGCTCGATTTTATTTTCCATTCGAAATAGGCTGGAATTAACATGTTGAACGGATTCGAGCACGGCTTTAAGAGCTTTAACTAAGAAAAAAGCTATAATACTAAATATTAACGTAGCTGACACGGCACAAACTGCATAAATCACATGACTATCCATTTTTTATTCCTTGATTTCTTTGGAAAAAATGCTGCTAGTTCAAGCCTAACTTTCCCTAGCAGCATACACTCATTATTTGCTGTTTGCAATTACAAGGTTATTTGACACACTTTTCACGCCAGGAACCTGACGAGCTATTGAAGCGATATGATTTTTCTCATCTTCGCTATTTACAGAGCCTGCTATAATCACATTCCCATTGTTTACACTAACTTCTGCAGTTTTAGCATAGGAGGAAAGTTTCTTATCATCTTTAATCGCCCAACGAATTTTTTGGGAAATATCTCCATCTGTCCAAGCAGCAGTTTTTTTTGTTTCACTATAACTAATCTTAGCGTCCGAGTGTCTTGGAAGATTAGATGGTTGTGTATAAGTTTGGCCAGCAGAATGTCCTGGAGTTTGAACACCGCTTGTATTCACAGAAGAATTTTTTATTTCTGTCTGGGAAGGAGCAGAGTTAAGATAAGAGGATTTTTCTAGGTTAGAAAGCCCCTCCTGTGAAGTTACAGCTTGCGCATGCAGCATAGAAGCGCCAGCTAGAACAGTCATAGTAGCTAAAGATAGTTTGAAAAGATTTTTCATCGAGGTTCTCCTTGATTTATTTAGATTGACATTCATGTTTAATTTGATCTGTATATTAAATGTTAAAAAATATACAGCTCTTTTGCAAATATTATTTAAAAGCACACCTAAATGGATAATATCCATTCGTTTAAGCTAAACAGCCATTTTTTCGGCTATATTTCTTTCCCAAAGGTCTATACTCAGCGTTTTGAGGATAGCATAGAGTGGCACAATAAAAAAAAGGCTCCAAAAGCCAAACAATGAAGCACTTGTAGCTAAAAGGATAATAATTGTAATAGGATGGATATTCAAACGCTTTCCTACAATCCGTGGCGAGATAAAGTTTAAATCTATTAAATGGACAATCAAAACGATTGCTAGCACTTTTAAGCCCATAAAAGGAGTGGAGGTTAATCCTACAAGTAAAGCGGGTAATGTCGAAATAAGAGTTCCAAAAAAAGGAATTAAATTAAAAAGGCCTGCGATTAGGGCAAGTAAAAATGCATAATCTAACCCAATTCCCCAATAGCCGATAAAAACTAAAACACCTACTATAAAAGCAATGATTATCTGCCCGCTGATATAGCTAGATAATATTTCATCTATATCATTTAACGCCTTTGTGACTCTTTCTCTATAGACAAAAGGCACATGGCTTATAAATTTCTCGGAAGCATGCTGATCATCTTTTAAAAAATAATACAAAATAAAAGGAGTGATAATGAAATAAGAGGCGACCGTGGTTAAAGAGCTTATACTGCTCACGATTCCTCCGCTAGCCCATTGCGTGATTTCTTGAAGATAATGATAAAATAAATTTCTTAGCTGCTCGGGAGAGAGAGAATAAAAGTTAAATACATTCATTAGGTCTACAGTTTTGTTTTCTACTTCCTTAAGCTTTTGTTGAGGAAAAGATCTAAAAGCTGTGATTTGTTTCTCAATGTAAGGCCAAACAATACTAATCAACAGGCTACCGGCTACCATCACGAACAAGTAAATAAAAATGATAATCAAATAACGAGGGATCTTAGTTTGGTCAAGATATCTGACAATAGGGCGGAAGATATAATAAAATAAGCCGGCAATAATTACAGGCAGCAAAAGGGTGGTAACAAACTGAAAAACTAATTTAAAGAAAGGGAAAAGCTGAAAGCCTATAAATAATGTTAGCAGGATCACTAAACTTGATAGAGCATTACTGAAAAATTTTTGATTATACCACATAGTCAACTGTTCTGTCCTGTCTGATTGCAGTGCGGATTAATAGAAGTAATTTTTCTTATGGTCTCATTATCTACATTGATGGATATCCCAGCAAGAGTAGAATTACTTATACTTTAAAAACTCTTCTAGTAAAACTCTTAAAAGTTCACCTCTTAAAGCCCCCTGAATACCACTTGGCATGAATGAAACAAAGTTTAAAGGAACTTTCAGGCTCTTAATGTACAAAAATGAATTATTCCTAGCAGCTTATAAACGCTCTTGAGACCAGCATGTCATTAATAAAAGCTATTGATCTTAGGAAATTATAAGGATTTTCATTCGCCAAATTTTAAATTTAATAGATTGCTTAATAAAACATAAGCTTACTGCCGCTTGTTATCTCTCCTCTAAAGCTTTTATATTTGGCTAAATAAGTTTTATTCTACATATAGCCACAGGCTTTTTAGATAATCTCCTTCTGGATGATAAATATTAAGAGGATGATCGATCCCTAAGCGGTGTCTGCCAATAATACGCACTTGGCGCCTGGCTTCAACTGCCGCTTGAAAAACAACTTTTTGAAAGAGCTGATCGTTAACATAATAGGAACAGGATGATGTTAACAATAAGCTTTGAGAAGGCATTTTTTGTAAGGCTATACGATTGATATCTTTATACCCTCTGCAAGCGGGAATAATATCTTTGCGATGTTTGGCAAAGGCGGGAGGATCCAAGATAATCAAATTGTAATCCAAAGAGGACTCTCTTAAAAATTGAAAAACGTCTTTAGGATAAAAGTGCATGTAAGAAGAAACACCATTCAACTCTGCATTCTTGTGGGCAAGGTTTAAAGCTACCTTAGAAATATCGACAGAATCTACTTGAGTAGCTCCGCCTGCAGCTGCATAGATACTAAATCCACCCGTATAAGCAAAACAATTTAAAACACGTTTATCTTTGGACAGGTTCTTAACCTGTGCACGCATCTCACGATGATCTAAAAAAAAGCCTGTTTTTTGCCCTTGCACAGGATTGACTAAGAATTTTATTCCATTCTCGCGAATGCTTACTTCCTCTTCTAATTTTCCATACAGCAACTGCTCTGTGGCTTTCATGCCTTCTTCTTTTCGAGAAAGCAGTAAAGATTTTTCATAAATAAATGTGGGTTGAAAGGTCTCTATAAGATAATCCAATAAGTAAGGCTTAAGATTTTCCATTCCTAAAGTCGATATCTGCACCACAAATCCTTTCTCATACCGATCGATGATGAGTCCTGGTAGAAAATCACCTTCACCATTGATTAAACGATAGGCCGTGGTGTCAGAAGAGAAAAACTTGGTGCGCAAAGCGGTAGCTAATTCTAAATTATTTCTAAAAGCTTCTAAGGGAGGCTGACTTCCAAAAGAGAGCATCCGCCCAAAAATTTTTGCTTTTGAATTGAAATAAGCACTGCCTAGTAAATCACCATGATGGGAATAAACAGGAAGAATCTCTCCACATAAATTTTGAGGCAGATGAGCGACAGCTCCTGAAAAAATCCATGGATGGCGATTTAAAATAGCTTTTTCTTTACCGACTTTCAACGTAACTTTTTTAACGAGCATAAATTAAACTACTAAGGAGAGAGGATTAACTTTTTAAAGGTGCATAACAGACACAAAACCAGGCTATAATCCAAATCAAGCCGCCAAGAGGAGTTATCCGCCCTGCTAATGCATTGCCGGATAAAGCCATATAATACAAACTTCCGGAAAATACAATAATGCCGACGGTAAATAACCAACCAGCCGTTTCAAGTAAAACCCCTGAAAGATGCTGAGGCGCTAAGGCTAATAGAATTAATCCTAAAGCATGGTACATTTGATAACGAACGCCTACTTCAAAAGTAACCAGCCTTTCTTTAGAAATTTTCTGCTTTAAAGCATGAGCCCCGAAAGCACCTAAAATGACTGCAGTCATTGCAAAAAATGCACCTATAGAAAAGAATAAATAAGAAAATGCCATACTATAAAGGCTCCAAACAAAAAGAGCTTAGCTTGGATGGCTACTAAATATCAATTGGATTTAGATAACTTTTTCAACTTAGCTTTTATCTCTGCTAAAAGCCCTTTAAATATCTTTTAAGAGACTTGTTTTGATTGATATCGATAGAAAAAAGCCAAAATATTTTTTCCTGGGAAGTAGTTATCCTGTGCTGTTTGAATAAAAACAACAAGGCTTGTATAGGTGGTCATGCATAAAGTTGAAATAATTCTTAGAAGACTACCCGCTGGTGCTTTAAAACCTTATCTACATTCTTAAGCTATCGTAGAAAAGGAGCTGATTAAGAAATAAGATATTGGGCTAATTCCTTGCAATTGCTTACAATTTTTTGCGCATCCTCAGAAATATAGCCTAAGCCTATTTTACCTAACTATACGCTTGTGAGCAGCTCCTTATGCAAATATATCTTTAATAAAAAACTTTGTTCTTAAGGAAAGAGCCAGCTTTTAAGGGTTACTTCCCTTTTTAAACTATCCATAGAGCTTATTTGGATGGTATGACCCAAGGCTTAAAATTTTAGAATAATTTTGAAGAGATAAAAAAACAATTACTGTTGAAATTTTTATATAGGAAAATAGGGATGGAAATGACCTGTAGGGTGAAATGCACAACAGGAAAGGTTTAAACATCCTTTCATCTTATCTGCGAAATCACCAACCGTGTTTACTTTTTTGCTAATGCATAGCATAACCTAAGGCATCCATAGCAGCTTCCTTGATAGCCTCTGTTAAAGTTGGATGGGAATGAGATAAGCGAGCAATATCTTCTAAGGTAACTTTCTTTTGGATTGCCAGAGCTCCTTCTTCAATCATTTCTGAGGCATGCGAGCCTAATATGTGCAACCCAACCACCCTTTCTGATTTCTTATCGCCAATGATCTTTACTATTCCTTCACTCTCGCCCATGCAGCGTGCTCTAGCGTTTCCTTTAAAAAAAGCAGTACCTACCATCACCTCTAATCCAGCTTCTCGTGCTTCTGTCTCGTTGAGCCCCACGGCCGCAGCTTCGGGATGAGTATAAACCACATGAGGAAGAGCCATATAATTAACATAGGCTGCCTTTCCAGCTATGATCTCAGCAACGGCTATGCCTTCATCTGAAGCCTTATGAGCTAGCATAGGGCCATCCACAATGTCACCAATGGCAAAAATATGCGGTAGGCTGGTCCTGAAAAACTTATCAATATTTAATGTTCCTCTGCTTGATTTTTTTATACCCATTTGCTCTAAGCCGAGTCCTTCTGTATGAGGCTTTCTTCCCACAGCTACTAGCAAGAGATCGGTATGTAAATTTTTCCTTTCGTCCCCCTCTTCAAATTCAATAGTTACTCCTTCTCTTTCATATTTTGCGGATTGAAGTTGAGCCGAAAGATGAAATTTTATTCCTTGTTGTTTTAATCCCCTTAACAAAAGTTTTCTAATCGTTGGATCCATAGCTAGGCATATTTCTTCTGCCCTTTCAATGATATGAACTTGAGTACCTAGGCGGCGATAAATTGAGGCCATCTCCACTCCAATCGCCCCTGCCCCAATTACTGCCATTTGTTTGGGCACTTTTTCCAAGCTTAGGGCCCCTGTAGAGGAGATAATTTTCTTTTCATCAAAAGCTAAAAAAGGCAATGCTACGGCTTCTGATCCTGTGGCTAGAATAAAATAGTTACCTTTTATCTTCTCTATGCGGCCATTATCTGTTACTTCAACCAGATGGGAATCCACAAATTTGGCTGTACCTCTGATGCTTTCCACCTTATTTTTTTTAAATAGGCCCGTTATCCCCTCTGTAAGGCTAAATACCACCTTTGCTTTACGTTGCATCATCGTTTCAAAATTAACTTTTATTTCATTATATTCTATTCCTAGGCCTTTACTCTCTTTTTCAAGCCATTCCCAATATCTTGTAGACTGTAGTAAGGTTTTAGAAGGAATACAGCCCACATTTAAACAAGTACCTCCTAGCGTTTGGGCCTTTTCTATACAGGCTACCTTCATTCCTAATTGAGCTGCACGTATGGCTGCCACGTAACCGCCTGGTCCAGCCCCTATTACTACTACATCGAATTGTTTCATGCCAGCCGCCTGTTTTTTTTCTTTTACTTTTATTTCAATAATAGACTTTTTTGCAATAAAAAGGGCCTTATCAGGAAAAGCAGCAGTTGCTAGCTTGCCTGCTAAATCTCCGCCAATTTTTATTGGTTGCTTTTATAGCTCTTCTACTGTTTTAGTAGAGATCTAATGAGAGTTTTACAAAAGCTACCAATCCTTTACCCTTAATTCTTCCTTACTCTCTCTTTAAAATCCTAAATTATTTGCTTATAGCCCAAGGAGCATAACCGCAGGGCATTCTAAAATACCTTTTAAATAAGCTAGGAAAGCAGCAGCTTCTTTACCTCTAACAAAGCGAGAATCATAGCTTAAAGCTAAATGCATGATAGGTCGGATGGTAATTTGATCGTCAACAACAATAGGACGTTTAATAATATTGTGTAGGGCTAAAATAGCTCTTTGGTTACCGGTACGAAGAGGAGTAGAAAACATAGAGCCATAGAGGCCAGCATCAGTGATGGCAAAGCTGCCTGTATGAAGGTCTCCTACAGAAAGAGAGCCTTCATAAGCCTGATGGGTAAGCTTTTCGATAGTCCTTTCAATCTCTGCGTAAGAAAGCTTATCGCCCTGGCAAAGGAGTGGTACCACGACACCCTGCTCGGTTTCCACAGCTATACCCATTTCGTAAGAGGAGTCCTGAACGCTTTGCTCTTCTTTAAGATACGAATGAATAGAGGGAAATTGAGGCAAGGCAGCCACGCAAGCTTTAACAAAGAAAGAGATTAAACCTAGCTCAATTTCATATTTTTTAATAAAAGATTTTTGGTATCTGTCACGTAGGTGGATAATCTGTGACAGATCTACTTCATTAAATATTGTCAGCATTGTGGCTGTATTTTCTACCTGGGCGACCTGAGAAACTGAGGCTTTTTGGGTAAAGTCCTTATTGCCATGCGATTGCTGCGGATGGAAAGACCAAGCAAGAGATTCCTGCTCAGAAAGAGAAGGAAGAGATCTTTTTTGACCTTCTTCTTTAAGCTCTTTAATAAAATCCTCTTTTTGGTAACGCATGCTTTTAAAGGATTCTTTAGGGTTTACTACCGTAGCTGGTAAAGAAGGTAAAAATTGCTGGGGTGGGGCGCCAAGCTCTAAAGATTCAATGGAAGCTTCAGTATCAATATATCCTAAAACCTGCCCGATGCTAACTTTATCGTGGAGTTGTATGTTAAAATGGATTACCCCCCTTTGAGGAGCATATACCATCTGATTGACTTTATCAGTCTCTAACTCAAGGATTTCATCCTCAATTCCTACATGTGAACCAGAGGGTCTAATGATATTAACTACAGTTGCTTCAGAAATAGACTCTCCCATTGAAGGAACTTTAAATTCAATTTTCATTATTAATCTCATTCATTTTAAGGTTAGTCGCTAGTCTAAAATTAGGAAGTTTTCTATCTAGAAAAATAAAATTAGCATGATGACAGTGTGCTTCATTTTATGCAAAACATAACCCTCCCTAACAGAAAATGCACTAATTATTTCATTCCTCTATTTGGCAAGGAAAGGGCGTTAAAAAAATCCTTAGCAACAACTAACGAGGAAAAATTTTGGCTATTGCTCTTTTTAGACTCCTCCGGCACTTTTTCTAGCCAATTTTAAAGCTTTTATTAAATTTTTTTAATTTTTTGTAACTTAAGAACTCTGATGAAGTCCTTCTAGACTATCGTTTCTCCCCTTCGCTAGCATTTTTAGCCTCATGCCTACAAAAATTTCCTTTGCCCTTCACCCATGCTTTAATGATTGTTTCTAAAATAGAAGATAAAGTTTCCTTTTTCTTTTAGCCATTTCCATTAAGACTTGCCCAAATTGCTTTTAATGCTAGGACTTTTAACCCATTTTTAATATTGCTAAATAAATTTCAAAGGAAAAAATTGATGATTTAGGGGCCTTGTTGCGTAAATGATCTAATAGCTCCTCTAAAGATATATCACATAAGTTAGCACCCATTGCCTTGGGCATTTCAAGTTTTGTCCTCTTGTTCATAACCAAGGATTTGGCATATAATTCTGCTTGTTGATAGGCTAATTTCCTAGGGGGAAAGTCTCCTCCAAAGCTTCTTTTAAAGCGGTACATCGCCGTTTCGGCAAGCAATCTTCTGTGATAGCCGCAAAGCTTCTTCCAGAGCTGCCTGGCCTCCTCATCGTCTCCTCCTAAGCCTTGAATGATTTTTAAAGCATCCTTTCTTTTTTTTCATCGAGGGTTTGTCCGCCTCTCGACTTAGCCTTCCTCCTCTTCTTGGAGGCACCAAAGGATCTATACCCGCACATAAGATGATAGGAAGGATGGTAAGCAGGTTGCCACTTAAGTGGAGCTTTTGCAGCTTGGATATCTGCCCGATTTCTGCTGGCAGAATGGAGAGCTGGTTTTGATTTAAGTGCGGATTACTTGTTTAAAGATAAGATGGCCAAAAGTTTTTTATTTCATTTTAGCTCACCCCCATTTAAAAATTACTTACGGCCACTCTGCAAGTGAAAACGCTGCCTTATTTTTTCTGCAATATCTTTCAAAGGATTTCCCGCTAATTCAAGCTTGGTAAGCTGAGACAGCTGCCCGACTTCTGTAGACAGAGCGGTGATCTGGTTTTGATTTAAGTTAAGCACTCCCAGCTTAGGCAGCTGCCCGATTTCTGCAGGCAGGCTGGTGAGCTGGTTTTTATTTAATTCAAGCCTTTGCAGCTGAGACAATTGCCCGATTTCTACAGGCAGAGTGGTGAGCTGGTTTTGATTTAAGTAAAGCTCTTGCAGCTGAGACAGCTGCCCGATTTCTACAGGCAGACTGGTGAGCTGGTTTTGATTTAATTCAAGCGTTTGCAGCTGAGACAATTGCCCGATTTCTGCAGGAAGGCTGGTGAGCTGGTTTTGGCTTAAACCAAGCCCTTGGAGCTGAGATAGCTGCCCGATTTCTGCAGGCAGGCTGGTGAGCTGGTTTTGGCTTAAATCAAGCCCTCGGAGCTGAGATAGCTGCCCGATTTCTTCAGGCAGGCTGGAGAGCTGGTTTTTATTTAATTCAAGCCTTTGCAGCTGAGACAATTGCCCGATTTCTACAGGCAGAGTGGTGAGCTGGTTTTGATTTAAGTAAAGCTCTTGCAGCTGAGACAGCTGCCCGATTTCTACAGGCAGAGCGGTGAGCTGGTTTTGATTTAAGTCAAGCCTTCGCAGCTGAGATAGCTGCCCGATTTCTGTAGGTAGAGCGGTGAGCTGGTTTTGATTTAAGTCAAGCCTTCGCAGCTGAGATAGCTGCCCGATTTCTGTAGGCAGGCTGGTGAGCTGGTTTTGGTTTAAGTCAAGCGCTTGCAGCTTAGATAACTGGCATATTTCTGGGGGTAAACAAGTCAAGCCTACTCCAGATAAAGCTAAGGACGTGATGTTTTTACAATTTTCTTCAATCCAATCTCTGAATAGCTCTCCTTTCTTTTCTAGAGGCAAGTGCTTAATTTCTTCTCGGCTCAAGTATTCTTCCCCATCAGGAAGTCTTTTCCAAAGTAAAAGGCGATTAATATTTAAGAGATAAGAAGAGTAATTATCCAGTGTTAAGCCTCTTTTTTCTTCTGTGTTCTCTTTAAATTCTAAAGGAGAAAAAGACTTGGCTAAAGTAAAGATTTGCTTAAAGATTGCCTTAGCTTTTTCTCCTTCAGAAAGCCTATCATCCAGCTTATAAATCATATCTAAAATAAAAGCCTGCTTGCTAATATCCCCTGGGGAAACATGTACTTTACCTATTTTTTTATAAAGAGAAGGCATCACTTCAGAGGCCAGCAGATGACGCCATCTTTTACAGACGCTAAATAAGGAAGGAACTGCGCAAGCCTCTAAGATAGGGAGCAGCAACTCATTAGGCAAGCTTTCAATAGAGGCCGAAGAGAGAGAATGCATTTTATTTCCTTGGGTAGTGACAACGTTTTCAGCATTTTTTTTAAAGACAATATAAAAAAATTAAAAAAGCAAGTCAAACGAATTCGTATCCTTATCAAGGAATACCACTCACCGATAATCTACCCGCGCTTTAATCCAAGATAGATTTAAGGAAAGAGGGGGCACCTTCCAAGCATTTAAAAGCAGCCACAGGTTTTGGGGATTAAGTGACGCGGCAATTTTGGTTTGGCTAAAAGAATGAGATTGATTCTTTGCCTTATTTGAGAAAAACGGCTCTTTTTGGTGCCTTGTTTTAATTCTTCTACCGCATGATGGAATACAATACGCCTAGCTTCTTCCTACCAAAGAAAGTTGTTCTCCAAGCCTAGCAATCTGCAGAAAAAGAGAGAAACTTCTTGTCATTATAAATGTGTAGGTTATAAATGTGTAGCTTAGCTTAAGCTTACTTATTTGCGGGAAGGAAAGCGGATGACTTGTTTAAAGATAAGATGGCTAAAAATTTTTTATTTCATTCTAGCTCACCCCAATTTAAAAAGTACTTAAGGCCATTCTACAATTGAAAACGCTGCCTTATCTTTTCTGCAATATCTTTCAAAGGATTTTCCGCTAATTCAAGCTTGGTAAGATAAAACAGTTGTCCTATTCCTACAGGCAGACTGGTGAGCTTGTTTTGATTTAATTTAAGCGCATGCAGATTAAACAGCTGCCCGATTTCTGCAGGAAGGCTGGTGAGCTTGTTTTGATTTAATTTAAGCGCATGCAGATTAGACAGCTGCCCAATTTCTGCAGGCAAAGCGGTGAGCTGGTTTTGATTTAAGCTAAGCCGTGCCAGCTCGGACATCTGCCCAATTTCTGCAGGCAGAGCGGTGAGCTGGTTTTGGTTTAAG
>NZ_JSDQ01000069.1:0-1515 GCF_000813665.1 Neochlamydia sp. EPS4
AGGTGAGCTGGTTTTGATTTAAGTCAGGCGTTTGCAGCTGAGACAATTGCCCAATTTCTGTAGGAAGGCTGGTGAGCTGGTTTTGGTTTAAGTAAAGCCTTTGCAGCTCAGGCAGCTGCCCGATTTCTGTAGGAAGGCTGGTGAGCTGGTTTTGGCTTAAATGAAGCCATTGCAGCTGAGACAATTGCCCAATTTCTGTAGGAAGGCTGGCGAGCTGGTTTTGGTTTAAGTCAAGCCATTCCAGCTGAGACAGCCGCCCAATTTCTGCAGGCAGAGAGGTGAGCTGGTTTTGAGTTAAGTAAAGCTCTTGCAGCTGAGACATCTGTCCGATTTCTGCAGGAAGGGTGGTAAGCTGGTTGCTATTTAAGTTAAGCTTTTGCAGATGAGATAACTGCCCGATTTCTGCAGGCAGAGTGGTGAGCTGGTTTTGATTTAAGTGAAGCTCTTGCAGTTGAAACAATTGCCCGATTTCTGCAGGCAGAATGGTGAGCTGGTTTTGATTTAAGTGAAGCTCTTGCAGCTGAGACAACCCCCCGATTTCTACAGGCAGACTGGTGAGCTGGTTTTGATTTAAGTAAAGCCCTCGTAGTTGAGACAGCTGGCATATTTCTGGGGGTAAATAAGTCAAGCCTACTCCAGATAAATCTAAAGCCGTGGTATTTTTACAATTTTCTTCAATCCAACCTCTAAGAAGCTCCCCTTGTTTTTCTAAAGGTAAGTACTTGATTTTTTCTTGACTTAAGTATTCCGCTCCACCAGGCAGTGCTTTCCACATTAGCAGACGATTAATATTTATAAGATAAAAGACATAGTTAGCCAGAGTAAAACGCCTTTTTTCCTGGGTTTTCCATTTAAATTCTAGCTCCACAGGAGCAAGGGATTTAGCTAGAGTAAAGGCCTCCTTGAAGATTGCCTTAGCTTTTTCTCCTTCAGAAAACCTATCATCCAGCTTATAAATCATATCTAAAATAAAAGCCTGCTTGCTAATATCCCCTGGGGAAACATGTACTTTACCTATTTTTTTATAAAGAGAAGGCATCACTTCAGAAGCCAGCAGATGATGCCATCTTTTACAGACGGTAAATAAGGAAGGAACTGCGCAAGCCTCTAAGATAGGGAGCAGCAATTCATTGGGCAAGCTTTCAATAGAGGCCGAAGAGATAGGATACATTTTATTTCCCTGGGTAGTAA
The DNA here is from genome assembly GCF_000813665.1 of Neochlamydia sp. EPS4. Lineage (NCBI taxonomy): Bacteria > Pseudomonadati > Chlamydiota > Chlamydiia > Parachlamydiales > Parachlamydiaceae > Neochlamydia > Neochlamydia sp. EPS4. The sequence continues at coordinate 1,192 of NZ_JSDQ01000069.1, forward strand.
TGACTTTTCAGCATTTTTATTTATTAAAGGCAATATAAAAAAATTAAAAAAGCAAGTCAAACCAATTCATATTCTTACCAATGAAAAACAACTCACAGATAATCTACCGGCGCTTTTATTTCAGATAGATTTAAGGAAAGGGGGGGCTTCCAAGTATTCAGGAGCAGCCACAGGTTTTGGCGATTAAGTGATGCGGCAATTTTGATTTGGCTAAAAAAATGAGATTGATTCTTTGCCTTATTTGAGAAAAACGGCTCTTTTTGGCGCAATTTTTTAATTCTTTTACCGAATGATGGAATACAATACGCCTAGCTTCTTCCTGCC
>NZ_JSDQ01000070.1:0-1057 GCF_000813665.1 Neochlamydia sp. EPS4
CAGGCAGAGCGGTGAGCTGGTTTGGTTTAAGTCAAGCACTTGCAGCTCGGACATCTGCCCAATTTCTGCAGGAAGGCTGGAGAGCTGGTTTGGTTTAAGTAAAGCGTTCGCAGCTGAGACAATTGCCCAATTTCTTCAGGCAGGCTGGAGAGCTGGTTTTTATTTAATTCAAGCCTTTGCAGCTGAGACAATTGCCCGATTTCTACAGGCAGAGCGGTGAGCTGGTTTTGATTTAAGGAAAGCTCTTGCAGCTGAGACAGCTGCCCGATTTCTACAGGCAGAGCGGTGAGCTGGTTTTGAGTTAAGGAAAGGCATTTCAGCTTAGACAATTGCCAGATTTCTGTAGGCAGAGCGGTGAGCTGATTGTAGCCTAAGTAAAGCTTTTGCAGCTGAGACAATTGCCGGATTTCTGCAGGCAGAGCGGTGAGCTGATTGTAGCTTAAGTAAAGATATCGCAGCTGAGATAACTGGCATATTTCTGGGGGTAAATAAGTCAAGCCTGCTTTAGATAAAGCTAAGGACGTGATGTTTTTACAATTTTCTTCAATCCAATCGCTACATAACTCTCCTTTTTTCTCTAGAGGCAAGTGCTTAATTTCTTCTCGGCTCAAGTATTCTTCCCCACCAGGAAGTTTTTTCCAAAGTAAAAGGCGATTAATATTTAAGAGATAGGAAGAGTAATTAGCCAAAGTTAAGCCTCTTTTTTCTTCTGTTTTCTCTTTAAATTCCAAAGAAGAAATAGATTTAGCTAATGTAAAAACTTGTTTAAAAACTTGATAAACTTTTTCAGTAGAAGTAAGTTCAGGATTGAGTTGATAAACTTTAGCTAACATAAGAGTTTGCTGGGTAATGGCATTTCCCTTGGGGAAATGAAGCTGTACTATTTTTTTATAAAGAGAAGGCATCACTTCAGAAGCCAGCAGATGATGCCATCTTTTACAGACGCTAAATAAGGAAGGAACTACACAAGCCTCTAAGATAGGGAGCAGCAATTCATTGGGCAAGCTTTCGATAGAGGCCGAAGAGATAGAATGCATTTTATTTCCTTGGGTAATGA
>NZ_JSDQ01000071.1:0-1881 GCF_000813665.1 Neochlamydia sp. EPS4
ACCCCAATTTAAAAAGCACTTACAACCATTCTACAATCGAAAACGTTGCCTTATTTTTTCGGCGATATCCTTCAAAGGATTTTCTGCTAATTCAAGGGTTTGCAGCTGAGACAGCTGCCCGATTTCTGCAGGAAGGCTGGAGAGCTGGTTTTGATTTAAGTAAAGCGTTCGCAGCTTAAACAGTTGCCCGATTTCTTCAGGCAGGCTGGTGAGTTGGTTTTGATTTAAGTAAAACCATTGCAGCTGAGACAGTTGCCCGATTTCTGTAGGCAGAGCGGTGAGCTGGTTTTGATTTAAGTCAAGCCATTGTAGATTAGACAGCTGCCCGATTTCTGCAGGTAGAGCAGTGAGCTTGTTTTGATTTAATTTAAGCGTTTGCAGCTGAAACAGTTGCCCGATCTCTTGAGGCAGGCTGGAGAGCTGGTTTTGATTTAAGTAAAGCGTTCGCAGCTTAAACAGTTGCCCGATTTCTACAGACAGGCTGGAGAGCTGGTTTCGAATTAAGGAAAGGTTTTGCAGCTGAGACAATTGACCTATTTCTGCAGGAAGGCTGGTGAGCTGGTTTTGATTTCAGCGAAGCTCTCGCAGCTGAGACATCTGTCCAATTTCTGCAGGCAGACTGGTGAGTTGGTTTTGATTTAAGTAAAGATATTGCAGCTGAGACAATTGGCTTATTTCTGCAGGCAGAGCGGTGAGCTGGTTTTGATTTAAGTAAAGATATTGCAGCTGAGACAATTGGCTTATTTCTGCAGGCAGAGCGGTGAGCTGGTTTTGATTTAATTCAAGCCTTTGCAGCTTAGACAGCTGCCCGATTTCTGCAGGCAGAGCGATGAGCTGGTTTTGATTTAATTCAAGCCATTGCAGCTGAGACAGCTGCCCGATTTCTGCAGGCAAAACGGTGAGCTGGTTTTGATTTAAGTAAAGCCTTTGCAGCTGAGACAGCTGCTCGATTTTTGTAGGCAGGCTGGTGAGCTGGTTTTGATCTAAGTCAAGCTTCCACAGCTTAAACAATTGCCCGATTTCTTCAGGCAGGCTGGAGAGCTGGTTTTGGTTTAAGGAAAGGGTTTGCAGCTTAGATAACTGGCATATTTCTGGGGGTAAATAAGTCAAGCTTAATCTAGATAAATCTAAAATCGTGAAGTTTTTACAATTTTCTTCAATCCAACCTCTAAGAAGCTCCCCTTGTTTTTCTAAAGGTAAATACTTGATTTTTTCTTGACTTAAGTATTCCGCTCCACCAGGCAGTGCTTTCCACATTAACAGACGATTAATATTTATAAGATAAGAGGCATAGTTAGCCAGAGTAAAATACCTTTTTTCCTGGGTTTTCCATTTAAATTCTAGCTCCGCAGGAGCAAGGGATTTAGCCAGAGTAAAGGCCTCCTTGAAGATAGCCTTAGCTTTTTCTCCTTCAGAAAGCCTATCATCCAGCTTATAAATCCTATCTACAATAAAAGCCTGCTTGCTAATATCCCCTTGGGAAACATGTACTTTACCGATTTTTTTATAAAGAGAAGGCATCACTTCAGAAGCCAGCAGATGATGCCATCTTTTACAGACGCTAAATAAGGAAGGAACTACACAAGCCTCTAAGATAGGAAGCAGCAATTCATTGGGCAAGCTTTCAATAGATGCCGAAGAGATAGGAAGCATTTTATTTCCTGGGGTAATGATGACTTTTCAGTATTTTTATTTTCTAAAGGCAATATAAAAAAAATTAAAAAAGCAAGTCAAACCAATTCGTATCCTTATCAATGAAAACCAACTCACAGATAATCCCGACTTTGACAGTTGGAAGATTAAAACAACCTTAAGCTCTTGATAATCAATGCGTTTCTATTTTAAATGTTGTGCCTAAATATTTGAATTTACAATTATATA
>NZ_JSDQ01000072.1:0-1059 GCF_000813665.1 Neochlamydia sp. EPS4
ACAGGCAGGCTGGTGAGCTGGTTTTGGCTTAAGTAAAGCCATTGCAGCTGAGACAGTTGCCCGATTTCTGCAGGCAGAGCGGTGAGCTGGTTTTGATTTAAGTCAAGCCATTGCAGCTGAGACAGCTGCCCGATTTCTCCAGGCAGAGCGGTGAGCTGGTTTTGATTTAAGTAAAGCTCTTGCAGCTGAGACAGCTGCCCGATTTCTGCAGGCAGAGCGGTGAGCTGGTTTTGGTTTAAGTCAAGCGCTTGCAGCTGAGATAACTGGCATATTTCTGGGGGTAAACAAGTCAAGCCTACTCCAGATAAATCTAAAACCGTGATGTTTTTACAATTTTCTTCAATCCAATCTCTGAATAGCTCTCCTTTTTTTCCTAGAGGCAAGTGCTTAATTTCTTCTCGGCTCAAGTATTCTTCCCCATCAGGAAGTCTTTTCCAAAGTAAAAGGCGATTAATATTTAAGAGATAAGAAGAGTAATTATCCAGTGTTAAGCCTCTTTTTTCTTCTGTGTTCTCTTTAAATTCTAAAGGAGAAAAAGACTTGGCTAAAGTAAAGATTTGCTTAAAGATTGCCTTAGCTTTTTCTCCTTCAAAAAGCCTATCATCCAGCTTATAAATCCTATCTAAAATAAAAGCCTGCTTGCTAATATCCCCTGGGGAAACATGTACTTTACCTATTTTTTTATAAAGAGAAGGCATCACTTCAGAGGCCAGCAGATGATGCCATCTTTTACAGACGCTAAATAAGGAAGGAGCTGCGCAAGCCTCTAAGATAGGGAGCAGCAACTCATTAGGCAAGCTTTCAATAGAGGCCGAAGAGATAGGATGCATTTTATTTCCTTGGGTAGGGATGACTTTTCAGCATTTTATTTATTAGAGGCAATATAAAAAAATTAAAAGAGCAAGTCAAACGAATTCCTATCCTTATCAATGAAAAACAATTCAAAGATAATTTACCGGCGCTTTTTTCCAGATAGACCCAAGAAAAGAGGGGGCCTTCCAAGCATTTAGGAGCAGACACAGGTTTTTGCGATTAAGTGACGCAGCAATTTTGGTTGGG
>NZ_JSDQ01000073.1:0-20995 GCF_000813665.1 Neochlamydia sp. EPS4
ACCCCAATTTAAAAAGTACTTAATGCCACTCTACAATTGGAAACGCTGCCTTATTATTTCTGCAATATCTTTCAAAGGATTTCCCACTAATTCAAGCTCTTGCCTTTGCAGCCGAGGCAGCTGCCCAATTTCTGCAGGCAGGCTGGTGAGCTGGTTTTGATTTAAGTAAAGCCTTTGCAGCTGAGACAGCTGCCCGATTTCTGCAGGCAGGCTGGTGAGCTGATTTTGATTTAAGTAAAGCGTTCGCAGCTCAGACAATTGCCCGATTTCTGCAGGCAGGCTGGTGAGCTGGTTTTGATCTAAGTAAAGATGTAGCAGCTCAGACAATTGCCCGATTTCTGCAGGCAGACTGGTGAGCTGGTTTTCGCTTAAATCAAGCCATTGTAGCTGAGCCAGCTGCCCGATTTCTGCAGGCAGACTGGTGAGCTGGTTTTCGCTTAAATCAAGCTCTTGCAGCTCAGACAATTGCCCGATTTCTGCAGGCAGGCTGGTGAGCTGGTTTTGCTTTAAGTAAAGCGTTTGCAGCTCAGGCAGCTGCCCTATTTCTGCAGGCAGACTGGTGAGCTGGTTTTCGCTTAAATCAAGCTCTTGAAGCTGTAACAGCTGCCCAATTTCTGCAGGCAGGCTGATGAGCTGGTTTTCTCCTAAGTAAAGCGTTTGCAGCTCAGACAGCTGCCCGATTTCTGCAGGCAGGCTGGTGAGCTGGTTTTCTCTTAAGTTAAGCGTTTGCAGCTCAGACAGCTGCCCGATTTCTGCAGGCAGGCTGGTGAGCTGGTTTTCTCTTAAGTTAAGCTCTTGAAGCTGTAACAGCTGCCCAATTTTTGCAGGCAGACTGGTGAGCTGGTTTTCGCTTAAATCAAGCTCTTGCAGCTTAGATAACTGGCATATTTCTGGGGGTAAATAAGTCAAGCCTACTCCAGATAAATCTAAAGCCGTGATGTTTTCACGATTTTCTGCAATCCAATCTCTAAAAAGTTCTCCTTTTTTTCCTAGAAACACGTGCTTAATTTCTTCTCGGCTCAAGTATTTTTCCCCACCAGGAAGTTTTTTCCAAAATAAAAGGCGATTAATATTTACAAGATAGGAAGAGTAGTTAGCCAGAGTAAGATACCTCTTTTCTTCTATTTGCACTTTAAATTCTAAAGCTGAAAAAGACTTGGCTAAAGTAAAGATTCGCCTAAAGATTGCATTTACCTTTGCTGCTTCAGAAAGCTTTTCTTTTAGCTTATAAATCCTATCTACAATAAGAGCCTGCTCCTTAACATTTCCTTGAGGAACATGCACTTTACCTATTTGCTTATAAAGAGAAGGCATCACTTCAGAAGCTAGCAGATGATGCCATCTTTTACAGACGCTAAATAAGGAAGGAACTGCGCAAGCCTCTAAGATAGGGAGCAGCAATTCATTGGGCAAGCTTTCAATAGAGGTCGAAGAGATAGGATGCATTTTATTTCCTTGGGTAGTAATGACTTTTCAGCATTTTTATTTATAAAGGCAATATAAAAAAAATTAAAAAAGCAAGTCAAACCAATTCGTATCCTTATTACCAGAGGGGTATCGGCTAACTTGTTAAGCAAAGAGCAAGCTACTATGTCTTGTAGGCGATAACTAGATATAAAAGGTTTTTGCTCAGCTTTAGGCCGATTAGACGTAATATGCGTTTGATTTGCAATAAATCGAAGTTCTATAAGCTATATATATTTAAGTTTTTTTACAAACTCATTTAATGGACATTTAGCATCGCTTGGACATAAAAACTCTTACTGTATGGAGCTTAATAAAGGCTTTGACTTCTCTTTCATTGCCCTTAAGGTAATGCTTGGCTAAAGTACGGTATTCTCTTGGATAGGCTGCTTGGCTGAGGATGGCTACCCATCTTTAGTTCAACACCTGCATAGCAAGAGGCAGTCTTAAAAGCTCGTATCTCTACAGTTTTGTCGTAAGGCGCTTCACATATAAGTTCTTTGGCCTCTTTGATTTGCACAGGCACACGTGTGGCAAATAAGCTTTGTTCTCTTTTAAAGACTTGTGAGGTAGTTGGCGTATAGAGAGCGCTATCTCCTACTATATAGTCCAACATGATTTAAAGCATTTTCGCCTTGAAGTGGCGCTGTTGCGTAAATGATAAGAAGTGTATGCGATAAAATTGCTCTTTAACGCTTAAGAGCTATAAAATTAGTTTACAAAAACAAAAATATAGGCAAGCTATGGAAAAAAGCTTAACTACCGCATACATAATTGGTCCGAGTATAACAAAGCTTTAGTGCAAAGAGGAAGCATAACTTTATGGCTTTCGGATGAAACCATTAAAGGATGGAGGGAAAATAAAAGCACGGGTAAGAAGGGACACCCAAGAATTTACTCCGCTGATGCTATCCTATACGCGCTGTTGATTAGAGCGGTTTATCACTTGCCCCTCCTAAGCCTTGCGAGGATTTTTGTTATCGCTGATTAATTTGCTGGCTTTGGGTTTGCCTATTCCTTGTTATACCCGCATTTGCAGGCGTGCTAAGAAGCTTAGACAAGAGCTTAAAAAGTTAAGCCTTAAAGCGTCCAATAGACATAGCCTTTGATTTTTTTGGAGTAAAGGTCTAGGGTGAGGGAGAGTGGAAAGTGCGCCAGCGTGGCAAAGCCAAACGAAGAATTTGGAGAAAAATTCATCTAGCCATTTGCCCAGATTAGCGTGAGATTATTATAAGTGAATTAACGAGGAGCAATAAAGCCGATGATTCAGTGGCAAGCCAAATGATCTTTGAGCTACCAAAGAGTGTACAAACTGCTTATGGAGATGGCGCTTATGATAGACAAGCTTCCTGCCGATCATCTTATGTGCGGGGTATAAATCCTTTGGTACCTCCAAGAAGAGGAGGAAGGCTAAGCCAAGAGAAGAGGCGGACAAGCCCTGGATAAAAAAAAGAAATGATGCTTTAAAATCATTCAAGGCTTAGGAGGAGACGATGAGGCCAGGCAGCTCTGGAGGAAGCTTTGCGGCTATCATAGAAGATCGCTTGCCGAAGCGGCGATGTACCGCTTTAAAAGAAGCTTTGGAGGAGACTTTCCCTCTAGGAAATTAGCCTATCAACAAACAGAATTATATGCCAATTCCTTGGTTATGAATAAGATGATAAAGCTTAGAATGCCCAAAGGGCAATGGGTGCTAACTTATGTGATATATCTTTAGAGGAGCTATGAGATCATTTACGCAACAAGGCCTGATTTAGGTAAAAAGACTAAGACTTGAGAAGTTACAAATGTCTAGAACGCTTTAGGCAGGTAAAAAGTTCTTTGGCTCTATCAGCCTCTTATTTTATTAAAAAATCACTTATTTATAAAAGCTTTTGATGAAAATAAAATTCTTTACAATTATATTGCTTGCTTGGGTCAGTTGGGGCTGCTCAACACAAGATTCTTCCAATACTACTTTAAAATACTTGGAATTTGCCGCACGCGGTGAGGGAACTTCTGAAAGTAAACCCATCATCTACCGCTTAAAAGTGGATGCTAATTGGATACAACACCATCCTTCTCCTGCAGATCCTCGTGCTGATACTAGGCAAGCAATTATAGAATTTTATATCGTTCATCAGGATGAAAAAATCTTTGTGGCTATCCATAATTTTCCTTCCGATAGCATTTATCAGCGGCCTTCCCCTTTTACCTACATTTCTCGTTGGAAAAAACAACTTCATCCTTTGAATCCAAAAACCGTCTCCCTAACATCTCAAGCCTTTGGAGGGTATTATGGCTTTTTGTTTGAAGGTACAGGAGAGATAAAGGGAAGGCAAGCAACAATTTTTGCATGGATCTTGCAATTAGCTCCCGAACATTATCACCACCTTGTCGCCCCGAACTCGCCCTACCTTCTAAAAAAATATAGACAAATGAGAAGCGATGTAACCATCAAAGCTATAGGCCCACCAACCCTCATGAAAAAATATCGGCAGTCTATCATTGCTTTTGCTCGAAGTTTCCACCTTATTGAAGATTTACAATGAAACATCTTTTAAAATTTTATCATTTTTTAGGAAGTATACAACTTGCCATCATGCTAATGGTGTTAGCAATTCTTATAGCAGCTTTAGGAACAATTCTAGAAGCGCAAAGCCAGTCTCATCTTGCCTCTGCCTATCTTACCTACCACAATCCCCTATTTCGTAGCCTAGCAGGAGGATTTTTTATTAATATTTTTGTCTCCGCATTAAGAAGATGGCCTTTTCGTGTTAGACATATTCCCTTTTTGATTACTCACTGCGGACTACTCATGCTATTAAGCGGCCTTATTATCAACAATTACTATGGTATTCAAGGCTGTATGGGCCTCATAGAAGGGGGAGCTAGCGACCAAATTTTTCTTCCGCATACTTATGCTATCCATTTAGAGAAAAAGGGAATAGAAAACTCTTATAAGAATATTCAAAGAGAGTATCCTTTAAATCAACTGATGCACCAGCGAGTGAAGTTTGAAGATATGGAGATGCAGATGATTGATTACGCTCCTCATTCTTATGAACGTAAAGAAACATGGATTAAAGGTAATCAAGCTATCCTTGCAGGTATAACTCCCATTCCTCTAATAGAATTCCAGGATGACAAGCATCTCCCCCCTCCTTTTAAAGCTCATTTTCATCATGAAAAGGCTCAGCCATGGAACTTGATTGCCTTAAAGACCCCTTTTATCAGTGAGACTGCTAAAAATTTCTATCTGCAAAATCTAACCGTAAAGATTTCTGAAACCGCAGGAGGAAAAATTCTTGTAGAAGAATCTTTAGCTAAACTTTTGTTAGCTCCTTTAGATATAAATACAGCTCAATTTTCTTTTGCTTTGGAGTGGAACGATCCTACATTGAATGAACTGATACAACCTACTTTGCAGGTGCAAATTAACGATGAAAAAATGGTGATCAGACTTGCTGGTCCCGCTAGCTTGCTTAATCAAAATATCTCTAGCCCTCATAGGGGAAAGCTGCCTTTTACTCTTGATTTTTTTAAAGAGCCCACCTGCTTGATTATGCAAGACGAGCAAGAAGATAATTATCTTTACTTTTTTAATGCCCATGGCGAGGTATATGCTCAATCTTTCAAAAAGGAAGAGCTTACCTCCATTACCGCTTATGATGAGGGCTTTGAAGGATATAAAGTGCAAATGCCATTCCCCTTTGACGATTTTCCTTGCAGCCGTACAGATAAGGAGCAAGCTGAACTCTTACGGATTGCCATAAAGTTACGGCAAGGCTTAGCACACTATTCTACTCTTTCTCCTCCCCTACAATTGCTAAAGCAGGCCGCCGATGCGTCTCATCAAGAGTTTGCAGAGGCCACATTAAATTTTCTGCAAGCTTGGGAAAACTCCTCCTCTTTATTATTTACAGCTCCTTATTCGCCTTCATTGGAGAGGCTTTTCCATAAGCTAAACTGGAACATTCTTACCCAACAAGAACAGTATGCCTGCGGATGGCTATGCCTTTTCCTTGAAGAAATTGAAAAAGAATTAGAGAAAGAAAAAAAATTTTCGCAAATTTTAATAAAAAGAAAATGGCCTTTTGCACTCCCTTTCATGTCATTAGATAACAACTCTGTTGATCCTATGATCTCTTTATTTGCGCAGCAATTATTTGCTATAGCTTCTCAGCTACCGCCCCCTCCTAAGATGCCACCTATGTTTTCTGCTAAAGCCCTGTCAGCTTATTTAAAAGCTTACGGTATCACTTTATCTAACCTGCGCGAGCCTATGCAATCTCAGCCGATCATTCGTTCTTACCATGCAAGTCGCTTATATTTTGATAAGGTCCTAAAAATATTATCTCCCACGGCACCCATGAGGGCACCGCAATTGGCCCTGTTGATCAACGCGCTGCCAGACAATTCTTATGCTTTGGAAGAGATAAGAAAAGCTTATATAAGCTATCAAATTCATAATAAAGAAGAAAATCTTAGCTACTCGCCCTCTAAAGCCGAATTAATCACACATTTACTATATCATGCTCCTTTAGATACAAAAAGCCTCTCTAGCGAGGAAATTAGTGCCCTTTCAGCAAGTTTAAACGCCGATGAAGTGATACTCAAGACCCCTTTAACTTTGAAGCAAACCAAAGATAAATCCTTGCCCAAATGGGAGCATAATCTTCCTTTGCTTACCTTGGAATTGAAAGAAGGCACTTATAAAGAGCTTATTACTCTTACCTATGATCCATACGGGAAAAAGCTTCTTTGGCCTATTTTGAAAGGGAAGTATCTTATACGTTTTCAACCTTTATTTAGGGATATTCCTTATAAAATACGTTTACATGATGCTCGGCAGATTAATTATCCAGGTACAAGCCAGCCTTATAGCTATGAAAGTGACATTTTTATTAATGATTTAAAAAGGAATACTAGAATAGAAAAAACCCTTAGCATGAATAATATCTACCAAACAACTGAGGGCTATCGGTTTTACTTAGCCAACATCTCCCCCTCTTCGGAAGTGACTGTCCAACATGCACAGATTTTAGTGAATTATGACCCTGCTAAGTATTGGCTAACCTATCCAGGGGTGCTGATGATAAGTTTAGGAATTGGGTTACTCTGGTGGATGCAACCCTACAAGAGACGCTAAAAGAGTCTGCAGGATCTAATCCTTGCCCCTGCCATTTGTTTCATACTCTATCAGCTCTCTCATTATCAAGGCCCGTCTAAAGCTTAAGAGTCGCCTAAAGAGCTGCTCAAAAGCCTATAATTAATTTATAAAAACCTAAATGCTTTAATATATTTTTTAGCTTACACATGAGCATGCGACAGGGATCTTTATAAACATAGCTGGAGGTAAGGCGAAGAAGTTATTAAATAAGCTGGTATAATTTAATACTTCTGCTACCGCCCTGCCTCCATGTAAAGCTCTAAGAAGGCTTAACATTTTTTTTAGCAGCATTCCTTCTTCTTCGCCTTTTATTGCTTTTAGAAGCAGATGGGTTATTAGCTTCCACAGCAACCTTTGTTGATTTGTTGGCCATGCTTCCATGCTGAGGTTGTTGGGTAGCTTTGGATTCAGGTGGCAATTCAACTAGCTTGTTAAGAATATTTTTCTGATTAGGGTTAAGTTTAGTACGGATAAGAGATTGCTGAGCTGCCGTTAGCGTATTAAAAGTCTCAAGCGCACGACGTCTTCTCTTTATCTTCTGATGAATATCTTCCATCGATAAAGTTTTCTCTTGCTCATTGTCTTTTTCTCTCTTGTCTTCCAAAGTCTGCTCTTCTTTTTTAATATCACCTTGAGCAGGAAGCTGTACCTGACTTTCTACATGCTCGTCGTCATTTTTGACTGACTCTAACCTTTGTAAAAGCTCTTCCTCCGCTAACTTTTCTCGTTCAATCCCCATTGAGAGTGATTCTTGTGCGTACATGGTTGAGTTACGTGCAGAATGACTAGGGGTATCCCGCCATTCATCCAAGTTTACCGAGTTACGTGCTGAGCTGCTTATCGATCCTGGCTCGTCACTTAGTTTATTGGCCATTTGATTAAAAGCACTTCCTAATGTTTGTAATAAGAGATCGTTTTCAGCTTCGGAATGCTGTTCATCTTCTTGGAGAGTTACACTTTTTAATTTCATCGCTAAAATAAGGTCTAGCAAATCTTCGACATCCTTGTCCTCTTCTATGTTTGAGGAATTGATGAAGGTATTAGGTGGGAGAGGTGGTGGTGGAGGCACTCCATTACCAGGAATGGCAGGGAGAGGACGAGATTGTGTATCAGTAGATAGCGCAGCTTTTTTAGCAGCAGGCAAAGATTCAACTGCTTGAGAAGATGGTAAAGAGGTAGAGTCAGAAGGTGATTTATTTAGGTCAGCCTGGGATTGCTGCGGACTAGTAAGGTGCAATTTATCATGAATATCTTTGCATGTTTTAGGCGAAACGATACCAGTTATTAAACAACAAATAGGAGAAATAGTTAAAAACATCACAAATTTATAGGCATGCAAAGCAACATTCATCCAACTTTTGGAAAGATTTTCAGAAATGAGGTTACAGCTTTCAAGCTTACACCAACTTCTTTTTTTCAAAGCAGGTATTTGACCTAATGTAGTGATATAGGTAGCGGCAGCCATTTTGATAATAAGATTAGCTAGTTGTTGGCCTGCAGAAGGCACGCAAGAGATTGTCGATACAAACACCCAACTTCGCGCAGCTAAACGATATTTACCTGCTTCACTTAATACAGCTTTATGGAGAGCCCAATTAGCGGGAGAGGCATCTATAGAAAAAAACTTAGATTTAGTAACACTTGTAGCCATATGACACCTTTATGCAAAAATTTGAATACCAACGTGCATATTAATAAATACCCAAATAGTTTACAATTACAACTTTAATAAGCCTGTTTAGAAGTTTATAGAAATAAGAGGTAGAGATACGAGGCGGAAAGTGATTTCCTATTTTTTGACAAATGAGCAAAGTCCTAACAGATAAGCTTGGGTAAATAAAAAGATTACCATAAAGTATTTCCACAATACAGGGGTATTAACCTATGAATCTTAAGGAACAGCGGGATAGTTTTACTCCCTCATTTCTAAAAGCCAAAATCTAAGCTTTCCTCTTCACTCTCGCTTTCATCTTGTGCTATAGCTAGGCGTAAATTATTTAAGCTACTCGTTAACAATTCCTGGCATGAGGTCTTTTCTAGTTTGTCTTCGTTTGAAGTTTTTTCCTCTTTTCTTAAAGCATCATGAAAGTTCTTACTTGTAAAACTCTTAGAGCTACAAGAGGAGTTATAAGAGCGGTTTTTATTTATAAATTCACGGTCAAGCTCGGTATAATCAAATTGACCATTCTGATCCTCCTCACTCAGCTCCCATTCACTTTCCTCAATAGGAGATTTTTCTTCCCCTGCAGATGAAGCATTCTTCTCCGTAAGCTGCGAAAGCTTGCACCAGAATGCACCACTCATATTTAACAAAAGATCTGACATACTCACGGATTTATGAGCCACTAAATCTTTCTGGCTTAATTCTGAGTCTGCAACAGCCGAATGAGTCCTCTTTAGAGTTTCTCGGTACGGTACTGATAAACTGGATATAGGACAGCTGCTCTTAGTTATCTGCTTACGTGGTGCTTGCGCAGGGATCAGGCTAGTGTTTACACTTAGTTTAGCTGAAGCATGAGAAAGACCCGGTTGAATAGGCTTTAGTTTAACGCTAGATAAAATCTGGGGAGTTACCACAAAAGGAGCATTAAGAACTGCCGATTTTGGCTTGAGTGACCTACATTTCTTAAGAGTGAGCCTATTTACCTTTTCTAAACCTTCAAGTTTTAAACCTTCAAGGCCTTTTTGGGACCTAGGCTTGGTAACGGTATTTGCGCATGACCGACTTAAATAGGAATCAACAGAGCTATTATGTTTAGGAGGTAAGAGGCTATTTGCAGAAGAAATATGCATGTTTACAAGGGTATTGAATGCTAAGCGATGGGAGGCTGAGCTTTCAATTAAAATCCTACCTATGAGAGTAAGCTTAAAGCAAAGAATAGCAGCCATGCCTGCTAAGATGCGTAGAGCAAGACTCCTGACTTTTACCGAATACCCATCTTTTTGAAAGATTATTTTCTTACCGAACGCTACATTAGCAAAAAAATAAAAAAAATTTCCTATTTTTTCTCTTTTATCCGCCTGATGGGCAGGTCCTTCATAAATATGAAAAGCACGTGAGCCCAATTTGCTTATATTTCTTACTGCCATATTGTGTCCAAAATTTAATCCTACACAATAACACACTTCTTATTTATAATAAAGAACTATTACAGTTAATTAATTAATAAACTAATAAAAAAATGTTAATTATATTTTAAATATTACCTTAGAACACTGTAAAGCTTGCTTTAAGCCAAGCTTTCCCTTAAAGAATAAATTCATCATCTATTTGCTGCAAAAGATTATTTTCAATAAGATAGCGAAAAGTAGTAGGACTTAGAGGTTAAGTAAATGGATAAGGTGTACAAAATTTATTTAGGTTGGCTGAGAACGATTTTTTATCTTTTATTAGCCTTCTTATTACTAATAATTTTGATTCCTTCCTCTTCCTTGAATAGTTATGAACTAAGTGAACTAGCTTTGAAGGAAGTGCCTGCCTCTTTTAAGGGCCGGTTCAGGCCTTTAGAGGTAACAGCTCGTTTATGGCTTGAAGAATATTATCATCGACAATCTATCAAGGCACAGCATTATCAGGCTTTTCATAAGGTTGGACCTTCGGCCTTATCTCTTCTTTGGCATCTTCAATTTCAGGCTCATTATAACTGGGATGATATTCCTCTTTTTTGGATCTACTCAGCCCGCTTGAAAGAATTATTAGACCTGCCCGTGAAAGATAATTATTTTACCTATCAACAGCTTCATCAAGCGATTTATGAACGTAAAAAAACTAATCTTGCGTTGATTAAAGAATTAGTCACCTACCATTTCCTTAAAGCTTATTTTGAAGCTCCTAACCCCGCTAATAGAGAAAAAATGGAGTTGAGGCATCTATCTTCTGGGCTGTGGGCTACCTTCAGAAAAGGTCAGGTTTTTATTACCGACCATCCTAAAAATCCTCCTTGGCAATACCTTAAGCCCGGATTTGTGACTTCTGATCCCATTGAGGAGCTTACTTCCGACTATGTTAAGAAACATCGTCCTCTTAACGAAGAAATTCTAAGAGTTCTACAAGCTGTAAAACAGTTTTCTTATCTAAAAGGCCCCTACGCCGAGGGAGATAATGAATATCAAGCCCTTTATCGGCAATTGACAGCAAAAAACTTAGCTCCCTATCAAATTGCAGAATTTCTTGAGCAAGAATATCCTTTAAACCAACGGCTAGCTTATGCGGGCACAATCTTCAAGGTTTTGCCTTCAAAAGATGGTGAATGGTATTCTCTTAATACTCTGACCATGCATCACTACAATGTAGAAAAAAATCTGTTAGAGCCTATTTCCAATTTTACTCTTTATCCAAATGAACAATTTGAGCAGCTACGCGATCTTTACTATAAGCTTATCAAGGATTATAACAATAAAGAATACAAGCAGCAGCTAGCTTATCTACTAATGGATAATTATCCTATCCTAATTGGACAGCCTATTCAAAAGGCTTGGGGAAAATCTCTCACTTACCCTTCTATCAAAAAGTTAAGAATGGAGCATTGGTATTATCAACTACCTTTAATCGAAGCCACTATCGCTCTCTATAGCTTAGCTATTATTCTATTCTCCATTGGACTTAGCCAGAAAAAGCAAAAGTTTAATAAAATTGGTTCTTGCTGTACCTTCCTAGCATTTTGCTTAAATACTTTGATTTTAGTTCTTCGATGCCTTATTTTAGAGCGTCCTCCAGTATCTAATATGTTTGAAACCGTGATTTATGTACCATGGATCGCTGTATTGACAAGCCTTGTCCTTGCAAGGAAAATGAAAAATTCCTTCATTATGTTAAGCGCATCTATCGTGGCCTTAGCTTTAATTATTATGATTAAAGTGACGGGCTTAGGAAGCGGCTTAGAAAATGTTCAAGCTGTTTTAGATTCTCACTATTGGTTAATTATTCATGTTTTAATGGTAGTAGGCAGCTACGGAGTTTTTGCCTTAGCAGGCGTTTTAGGACAAATCTACCTTTGTCAATATATAATTCATAAACATGAAACGCCCGAGATGCGTGAATTAGGCCAAACAATTTTGCAAGCGATCTATGTGGGAGTTATCCTTCTTATTCCCGGCACTCTATTAGGAGGGGTTTGGGCAGCGCAAAGTTGGGGTCGTTTTTGGGATTGGGATCCTAAAGAATCCTGGGCATTTATCTCTAGCTGCATTTATCTTATCTTTATCCATGCTTACACCTTTAAACATATCTATTTCTTCGGATTAGCGATGGGTTCGATATTAGGCTTGCTAGCTATTAGCTTTACATGGTATGGAGTGAACTACATCTTAGGTACAGGATTACATAGCTATGGATTCGGAGCAGGGGGAGAAATTTATTATTATCTGTTTATTTTAGCGGAACTATTTTTTTTAATAGTTGCTGGCTATTTTCATTTAAAAGCCGTACAGGTAAAATCTTTTGAACGGAAATAAAATGATTTGTTAAAATTTTAGCATGCAACATAGAGCCTACACAAATCTCCCAATAATAGGTTAGCTTATAGGAACCCCATGAAACATATTAAAAGTGAAAGATTAAAAAAACTTGAAGTAGAACTTAACGATCTTGAACAATGGCTTAAACTTGGCCTCGTTCCTAAAAAAGATATGGATAAACATAAGGAAGAAATACGCGCTATTCAGACTAAAATTGAAGAAGAAAAAGAAAGACTTAAGTTTCTAAAAGAAAGTGGCGAAGCGGAAGAATATATAGCTCCCAAACGTCCTACAGCCCGAGCAGGCTACACCGAAATGCCAACTATCCCTGACATAGATATGGGAGATACAGGGGCAGGCATAGGCGATACAGCTTTTGACATGGAAACTGATGCCATTGATGTAGAAAGCTCTGTGATTGAGGAAAAGGATGAAACTGAAGATGAAGAGGGAGCTACACGCGACGAAAATGCTGAAGAAGAGGAAGAAGAAGAGGAATCTTATTTTAGTGATCGCAATCGATGGCGCCGTGGAGGGATCATAGACCCTGATGCAGATGAATGGTAGAATTTATAAAGAGCCTCCTCCTTTGTTAAAAATTAAGATATTTAATCTAAATGCCGTCCCCTAAAGAGTCCATTAGCCTTTATTTTCATGTACCTTTCTGCACACATAAATGTGGCTATTGCCACTTTTATGTGCTACCTAATCGCCAAGATCTGAAAAATATTTTTATGCAAGCTTTGGCTAAGGAATGGTCGTTACGCCTTCCGGATCTTATGGATAAAGAAATTGTTAGCATTTATTTTGGTGGGGGTACGCCTTCTTTATTAGGAGTCGAGTATCTAGGTGAAATTATTGAATGGATCAAACGAGACGTGAACTTTGATCCTTTAACCACTGAGATTACCCTTGAAGCCAATCCAGAAACTATTACTTTTTCTCTTATGCAAGCTTATGCGCTAGTCGGTGTCAATCGGGTGAGCATAGGCATACAAACACTCAGTAATACCTTATTAGAAAAGCTAGAAAGACAGCATAGCGCAGAAAAAGCTATCGAAGCCGTTTGGGCATCCTATGAAGCTGGCTTAAAAAATCTTACGGTCGATCTTATGTACGATCTTCCTAACCAAACTCTAGCCATTTGGAAAGAAACTCTTTTGCAGGTAAGCAAATTACCCATTAAACACTTATCGCTTTATAATTTAACTATCGAACCTCATACTACCTTTTTCAAATATCGTGATCTTCTACTGAAAACTTTGCCAGATCCTGACTTAAGTTTACAAATGTATGAGCTGGCTCAAGCAATGCTAAATAGCTGTCACTTAAAGCAATATGAAATATCGGCTTTTGCTCAAGAGGGCTTTCAGTCTAAGCATAACACAGGCTACTGGGCAGGTCGTCCTTTTTTAGGATTGGGCCCCTCGGCATTTAGCTATTGGAAAGGTAAACGTTTTCGCAACATTGCTCACCTTAATCGTTATGCTTATCTATTGAATAATGGGAATTTCCCTCTTGATTTTGAAGAACAGCTTGATCCTGAAGCAAGCCAAAGAGAGTTATTGGCGATTCGCCTAAGAATGAGAGAAGGAATTGATTTAAAAACTTTTCAACAAGCACATGGTGCACTTAGCCAGGAGACATTACAAAATCTTACCTGCTTAGAAGAGCAAGGATTTATTAATAAAGAATCAAGTAGGATAAGTCTTTCCCAGCAAGGCGTTCTTTTTTATGATACGGTAGCAACAGAGCTTATCTAAACTTCTATAAATTCTACCGACAACTAACCAGAAAGATGGCCGCTTTTTTCTCTAAATTGGGTAAAGGCATCTTTTTCCATCTATGCACGGGCTCCGAAACAACTCCTTGCTCAGGCATAGTCAATTCCCAAGCGGTGCAAAGCCAAGTATCTTCTGCTAATGTATTTAATAAACTTTGAAGCATATGCATATTGCGATAAGGGGCTTCCATAAAAATTTGAGTAGCCTGGTCTGTTCGCGATAGAGTTTCTAATCGTTTAATATCTTTCAAGCGGCCTGCTTCATCCGCTTTTAAATAACCGTGGAAAGTAAAGCGCTGTCCTGAAAACCCAGAATGTATAAGGGCCAGGAGAATAGAAGAAGGACCATTAAAGACTTGCACGGCTATACCCGATTGACGTGCACGACGTACCAGCTTAGAGCCAGGATCTGCTACACAAGGCAAGCCTGCATCCGATATCAAACCCCAGCGCTCACCTTTACGAATAGGTTCTAATAAAAAGTCGATATCCTCTTCAGGAGTATGTTCATTATAAATAGCTATCGTCATCTCAGAGAGTGGTTTCTTAGTTTTGAAACGGCTTAGATAACGACGTCCTGCCTTTTCACTTTCACAAATCAGCCCATCAAGAGTAGAGACAACTTTATCTACACTATTGGGCAAGAAAATTTCATGATAACGATGATCCCCTAAAAGATTAGGTAAAAGTAATAAAGCGGGTTTATTCATAGTTGTTAACCTTAAATGATAAGTTTTGCTATAAGACGCTCGATCAAATAAGAATGATCCGTTGAGCTGTTTTTGGCTGACGTTTCAGCCTCATCTATTAAAATCATCCCCCTGCGAAAACGAGCCATCCCATAATTTCTAGCCAGCTGGACATGTCTTTCCAGAATTTGCCCTTTCATATAGCCAAATTGTTTAGACACTTCTGCTCCAGTCCCCCCCTGGGCTAGAATGGTGCATACTTGAAAATCAGTTTGAAATTGGCTACGAATTTGCCTTAGTAAGATGAGTAAAGGTGTACCCTCTTGAAGTAAAGCTACAGCGATACGTAAAGCAGTAGAAGCATCTCGGCGAAAGAGAGCTTCACCTAGTTGCCAAATCGTTTCCGTATTTACAGGAATGCAAACCGCATCTACATCTTCTAAGGAGATCTGGCGCTTTTCGCCCACATAACAGACTAATTTTTCTATCTCTTGGCTTATAATTGCCTGTTCGGTACCCATTTGTTTTAAAAGCGCCTGACTAGCAGAAGGGTTTATCTGTTTTCCATAGTGATTAATCGTTTGATCAATCCACTCTTTTAAAGACTTTTCTTTTTCCCATGGCTTTTCTTCCGCTATTTCTAAAATGATCCCTACCCGTTCACTTTTCTTATAAAAATTCGTAGAGACATTCAAGGAGGCTGCTGTTAAAACAAGGTAGACATTTTTATTAGGATTTTCGTAATAAGCCAGCAGCTTTTCTGTTGCCGCTTTTAAAAGGCTTTCAGCATGGTGGATCACAACTACCCTTTTAGAAACAAAAGAGCCTAAAGAATGTAATTCAGCCATCACCTTGCTTATGTCGACTTTTTCTTCGCTATAAATGCAAAGAGCCATTGGATTGGAGATCTGTTCTCCTAAAAGATGAGAAATAAGCCTTTCATAAGCTATTTTTCTATTAAACTCATCTTTACAAATAATCGTATAAACAGGTGCAAAGTGTACTGGCGCTGCACTCTCTAGATGTTTTTCGAAAGCTTTTAGATGACTATATTTCATAAGAAAATTATTATAAAGAACTCGCCAGAAGAAGTCTAGAAAGAGATGCCAATGGGAGAATGCAAGATATAAAAAGCAAGCTTGCCACCTTTAACTTAACGAAATTGATTAGCTCTAATGGCAATAAACTTGTTAAGTAATTTTTAACTTCTCAGCTAAAAAAGCTGCAAACTTGCTCCTAATTTATAATTATTCGAATTTAGCTTCAGTCAAAATAGCTTCCCATGTTTTACGGGCATGCTCTAAATCTTCTGTATGGATTGTGCTGTAGCGAAGAACCGCAATTTCATTACCTTTTTTAATGATGCGAATCCACTCATGTTGAGTATTATCAGGAGAATTTCCATTAATCCACCATTCACCTAACAGACTATTTATTTTTTGCACACTCACTTTAGATTCTACTTTTGCATTAGCATAACGTTTTTGTAGCTGCGTAATGAACTGAGAAAAATATTCGGCAGGGGTAATATTGATATCAGTCATTTCCGTAACAGAAAATAGCTCGGTGGCAGTTTCTGGCTGCTCATTCTCTAGAATGTATTGTGTAATTTTCATTTGCTCTTGAGTATCCTCAGTAGCTAATTTCCATAGACGTCCATCAGCTTTCAGGGAATATTGAATCTTTTCCTTACTTCTTTCTGTTTCTTTCGCTTGGGTGCCTGTATGGTGAGATTCTACTCTCGGCTCCTTCTTGCAAGCGATAAGGAAAAGCGCTAAAGTTAAAGGGAGCCATACAACTGTTACATATCTCATCATTTTCATTGGAATATCTCCTAGTATTAAGTAAAATTAGACTCTAATGATATAGCCAAACTTAAGAATATATGCAATCACCATCCTTATCATGTAGCCCTATCGGTTATTTTTACACTTCAGAAAAGGAACGCTACTCCTTACCCAAGCAAGCAGGCCTATTTAAAAATAATAAAGGAAAAATAATCTTAAACCGGCACCAAAATTTTGAGCAGGCTTTACATGATTTAGCGGGCTTTAATAAGATATGGGTCATTTTCTGGTTTCATCGTAATCACCATTGGAAGCCTAAAGTTTTAACGCCCCACGGCCCTCCTAAGCGTGGGCTTTTTGCTACTCGCTCTCCTCATCGACCTAATCCTTTAGGGTTAAGCTGCTTGGAAATTACGGGTGTAAGCCAACTTGAAATAGATGTCATTAATCATGATTTGCTTGATGGTACGCCTATTTTAGATATCAAACCTTATATTGAATATGTAGATGCTTGGACAGATACCCAACAAGGGTGGCTAGAGGCTTGCAAGAAGAGAATCCCTCATCCCATTATATGGGAGGAAGAAGCCCTTACGCAAGTAAGCTACCTGAACAACCTCTGCAGCTTTAACTTTCAAGAGGAAATTAATTTTAGATTGGCAACGCATCCCTACCCCTCCTCAAACAATCGTATTCTTCACTGTAAAGATAATGATTATCTACTCGCTTATAAAGCATGGAGATTCTTTTATAAAATCACCCTACCTTCTATCCACGTTATAAAAATTAGTACAGGCTATGATAGGGAAACGATCAAGGGAGAGAAGAAATCTGTCTGGAATGATGTAGATATCCATCGAGAATTTCTAAAAAAATTTAATTTAAGTGGACTTTAATTTCTTTTTACTTGGAGCTTAATTCTTAATCCCTTAACATCTGGATGGAAAATGGTTGAGTAAGAGTATGGCAGTATTAGAATTTAAGCAAGAAACGCATTTATTCCCCTCAAAAGGGCATCGAAAGCGCTCTACAGAGCCTTCTTCTACCACCTTGCTATCTTTTGAGGAAACCTATAAAACTTCTTATAGCCATGGCCTAGAAAATATTTATGCTTTAGAAAATGTCGATATCAATTCCATAAGACGTATAGGAACACTTTCTCCCACGGCCCCTCCTCCCTTAAAAAACAAAAAAGAACTGTTCACATATGAGGAAGATGAATTAGACCTAGGAGAGGAGTTTAGAGGCTGGATACCCTCTTTCACCACAAAAGTTCCCATTCAAGTTTTAGAATTATCTAAATATATTGAAAAAGCTCTTCTAGAAAATGGTAAAAAAACTATCGGGGATCTAACAAAAGCTTCTATAGATGACTTTGTTTTTTTACGTGGAATAGGTCAAGGACATCTTGAAGAAATTAATCGAAAGTTAAACGGTTATCTAGAAAGTCGTTCGCTTGGCAAATGCAAAAAAGTAGATTTTTTAGCTTGGCTGCAAAGCTTGGTCGCTACGCAAGAACGGAAAAAAGCTTATGCACTTTTAGAACCCTACAATCTCACTGAGCTTTTTGTCCTCTCCCCTAGCGAAAAGGTAGAATTGCGCCAATTGAGCTTAGAAAAAAAGCAAGAGTGGATCCAAGAAGTGGTAAATAAAATGGCTACTCCCCTGCAAAAACAGAGGATCTTCGAGGATATGCAGCTGGTTTTTAATGTATTTTTTAAACCCTGGATTCGCCGTCGTGGTGGCATAGCCACTCGCCATGAACTTATCGAACGCATGCAACGTATCAGCGCCAACAAAGCGATGGGTATAAGCGTAGTTAACTTTTTGCAAACCCACTTTTTTGATAGTAAAGATTGCTTTTCTTTATTTTTACAAGAAATTGAGGAGGAAATCTATGCGTGTGATCATCATAGCATTCAGGAATATAAAGAAATCAAGTCTAAGGCTCTTTCTTATTTTTATAAGCCCTCTATCTATTATCAATTGTCTGAACTAATTACCCTAGTAGAAAAAGAATTGGCAAAAGCGTGGATAGGATACCAAGAGGGTTACGTGGAAAAGGTTATACGCCTATCTCCCACTTTCTGTATTGTTAGAGGCCCTTCAGGACAGCTAGAAGTTTATTGTCAAAAAATTTCCATAACAAACCTTTTCTAAATTTTAAGGTGATTTGCTTCCTGTTCGAGCTTATGCTTTTCAATAGCTCTAAAACGCGATCTATAAGCTTTTTCCTTAAATGAGATGAAAAATGAGTAGAGCAAGAGAATTTCACTCCTATCCTCTCTTAGAATCGGCCAGAAACCTCTCCATTCATCTAGGGCGCATTATCTAAACTGTTAGAATATGACCAATATTCCCTGACTAACAACGCTCATTTTCTTTTTTTAAAAATTTGAATGCGCATGGTTATGACTTTTCCACTATAGCTTAAGCTTAATGCTTCGCGCTTTTTTTGCATATTCAGCTGCCTTTTTTGAATTTCCTTGTGCTTTGTAGATTTGTGCCAGCTTGCGGTAAAGAAGCACTACAGAAAGATTATTTTCACCCAATAGCTTAATATTAATTTTGAGCACTTGATTAATGCACTTAGCTGCTTCCTCTAATTTTCCTTGCCTGTGGTAAATTATCCTTAGATCATTGAAACCTTTTAACACATCTCAAGCATCCGCAACATGAACTTTAAGGCTTATTTCAATGAATTTCTTGGTATATAGAAGAGCTTTATCTAAAGCTCCCTGTTCTAGGTAAATTGCTCCTAGGTCGCGATAATCTCCAGCCACATTGGAATGATTTTCTCCGTAAAGCTCAATATCAATAGCAAGTGCTTTTTGAATGCATTCAAATGCCTTTTCTAAATCTCTTCGGTTTTTGTGGATTGCACCTAAGTTGTTGTAATCTCTTGCCACATTGGGATGATTTTCCCCATAAAGCTTAAGGTCAATAGCGAGTGCTTTGTTGCCATACTCAGCTGCTTTATCTAAATCGCCTTGTTCTTGGTAGATTGTTCCTAAATTGTTGTAATAAGTTGCAACCGTAGGATGATCTTCACCAAAAAGTTTAAGTCCAATGGCGAGTGCTTCCTCGACATATTTAAACGCCTTTTCTAACTTACCTTGCTCTTGGTAGCTTAGTCCCAAATTGCTACAATCCCTTGCTATGGTAGGATGGTTATCACCATAAAGCTTACGGTTAATGGTAAGCGCTTTTTTGCTATACTCAATCGCCTTTTCAAAATCTTCTTGCTTATGATAAATTGTTCCCAGATTGTTATAATGAGTCGTCACCATATAATGATTTTCACCAAATAGCTTACGACTTATAATAAGCGCTTTCGCGCTATACTCAATTGCCTCTTTTAAATTTTCTAGCTCTCGGTAAATGATTCCTAGGTTATTAAGTTCCCTTGCCACCGTGGGATGATTTTCTCCAAAAAGTTTACGGTCAATAGCAAGCGCTTTGTGGCCATACTCAGCTGCTTTCTCTAAATTGTATTGTTCTTGATAGACTTGGCTTAAGTTATTGTAATCGATTGCCACACTTGAATGATTTTCTCCAAAAAGTTTAAGATCAATAGCAAGCGCTTTGTGGCCATACTCAGCTGCTTTGGCTAAATTGCCTTGGTCTTGATAAATGATTCCAAGAGTACTTAAAACTCCCGAATTTCGTGGATTTGCTTTTTCTGCTATGAGATAACATTTCTCTGCTTTTTCATATTGAAAAAGCCTGAGGGCTATGCTACCTTGAGTTTCTAGCGAGTTATCCTCCAAATCAGAAGAATTAAGGCTGTTTTCATTGCCTGCTAAAAAATCTTGCACTGCTTGATAAAAAGGAATAAAGATACGATAAATCCTCTCTATTTTTTCTAAAGCTTCATGATCTAAAGCTAACTGCTTTTTAATAAGGACGCGATCATCGAATCCAAAAGGTTTAATTAGAGGATTCATCATCTCTTGTTGCGCTTGATAGTTGAAGTAGGTCTTAAGGCGCATAAATAGCGCTATACTCATCCAATCATTTAATTTGCCGGTGGCGCCTGCCGTTATAATTCCTATTCTATTTAGCTGCTCAATTCTAGTAAAACTGTTAGAAGCCTCTACTTTTTTGAGAAGAGCTAATCGGTCCAAAGCCAAATGAGGAAAGCGATAGAAATCATTTTTAACTTTAAAAAGCATACCTTGCCTGCCTAGCTCATCCATTCCTGGATCAAAAGCTTCCATATCAGCTTTCACAAGGTGCTTCTTAGCTAAGTACTGGCGAAGGGTGGCTCCTTCTTGATAAAAAACATCAAGTTTTTCCTGAAGTTTTTCACTATATTGCCGAATTAATTCCGTATTACCTATTAGATGAGTGAAGGTCAGCAATTCCATAGGAAGATGGGGCTCCTTTTCATGCCACCATTGGCCTTTTTCATCTTTAGCAATATATTGAGCCATCTTTTCAGGAGTTTGGATAAGCTCAAACGTCTTACCATCATTGCCGAAAGGAGTTTTGCAGCCTTTCCCTTCTACCCCTGCTCCATCGAAGGCAAAACCTCTTGGAATTATGCCATCAAAAAAATCTATAGCTTTTAGGCAAGGAATGTTTAAAGCAGGAAGAATGGTTTCTCCTAGATTAATGACTTTCAAGTGAATCAATGTGGTCAGACGCTTAAAATACTCTC
>NZ_JSDQ01000074.1:0-17694 GCF_000813665.1 Neochlamydia sp. EPS4
TTATTTATTAAGGTATCCTTTTTTATAAGAATGCCAAACTCTAAATCGGAATAAGGTGTCATCTCTTCTCTAGCTAAGGAACCAAAGCCTATCATGGCATATTCACAAGGCGCAGTTCCTACGGTACCAACACTCTGCTCTACAAGAATTTTAAAGAAAGCTTTTACCTGACGAGCGATCTCACTATAAAGATCTTTAACTTCCTGAGAAGAAGGGTTTTCTGATAAGTTGCAAGTTTGTTTCTCTATCTCGCTTCTAAAATCCTTTAATTTTAGCCGATTATCTTCAAATTGCTTCTTAAGTAGACGATAGTCTAAAGGTTTTCCCTCCCACAGCTTGGCTAGAAAATTCTCGACTTCCCATAGTTTTTTTCTGATCATTTCCTCTTGTCCTGCAGAGAACCGGCGTAAAGCATAATTATAAAAACCTGCTGCTTGAAGAAGGGCTTGTTGAGTTCCTTTTACGGTATAAATATCCCCTAATCTTTCTATGCAAAAGCTTTCTGAAAGAAGATCTTCATTTTTAACGGCAAGTTTCAAAGCTCGCGTGTAGGCTTCTTCTGCTTTTTCAAGATTGCCTTTTGATAAAATGGCATCTTTTTCTAGGAGCTTCCTTATTTCATCGCGTGCTAAATCATCAAAAGAAAGGAGAGTTTGTTCACGAATCTCTGGAGAGAGAGAAGCCAGGGAGCTGAAGCTTTTAGAGGTTACATTCTTATCTTCAAGACTACCAGGTTGTTTTTTACCGACATCTTTAAATTTAAAATTATTACGACAAGTTTTTTTCCATAAATCAGTCGCTTCTACAATTTGTTTCCATTCCTTACACACTAACCTTACACGGCATAAATCTGGAAGTTCAAGTTCGTGGCATATCTTTAGATCAATTTTTCCATAGGTAAGTGTTTTATCCCCTTTCCCTTGCCACTCAAAAGATCTAACAGACTTTATAGGGGAAGTCTCTGAAATCATTAATTTAACTGCCTTTTATAAAAATTAATAATATTTGCACATTGTGAGTTGTAGTCATCATTTCTTACTTTTTCTTGCCACTTTCCTTATATCCACTACAGAGAACCACTGCAGATGACGGCCAAATATAAAGGTTTGATTCTTTTTTAAAAATAAAAATTTAATATAACAGACTTTCATTGAAATGCTAGGCACCTTCCAAACTGTCCCCTCTAGCAACAAAAATGATTAGTATGCCATGATGAGAAAGAAAATCGATAAAGAATTTACCAGGGACAAACAATCGACCGAATGGACATCTCATAAAGCAGCTAATGATAATAATCATTATTTATGTTTTTTTTTAATTTTTCAAGCTGTAGAGCTATAAAATTAGTTAAAAAAATACATTTTTACCTAAACTAATTTATTGCCTAAAACAAGGCTTTTACTTAAGATTTTTGCTAAAATTAGAGCAAGCGCTTATGTCTTTAGCATTATCGTGTTTAGCTTCCATCACTAAGAGAAAGGATTATTTATGGCTCTAACATACGAGCAAGTTGAAATGAGTGGCAATGAAGAGAATTTTTGCTACAAAAAGCATGCTTATTCTCTCCAACAAGAAGTAATTGCTAATTGGAAGGGTAAAGAGGTTCGCCTAGCCATTTTAAAAGATAAAAGCAAAGCATTTAATCCACTTAAACGCTTGATTTGCTTAATCTATGGTGTGCTGCTAAAAGTATGTTTTCAGAATATTGCTGCTCGTGTTTGGCTTGAAAAGGGCCTTAAAGGAAAAAACGTGATTGTCGTTATTTCTCCTGCAAATAGTTCACCCTTTGATAATAAAATTTCGATAAAGGGCAAAAAGATTTTAAATCCCAAAAATTTAGTTCTTCCCCTTTCCCCTAAAGAAAATGGTAGACTCCAGGGCTTAAAGAAAAACCCACCCATCAGGTATCCAGTATCACCTACCTCTAAAAATATTTTAAGATCTCCTAGGAACCTTAAAGAAAAGATAAATATTAATGACCTTTTTAAATTTTCTACTTATGTTTCTGGAAAATCTTTTGAAGAGTTGAATTTTGAAACATTTGAAAGAATGGAAGTGGAAATAGAAAGAATAAGTAGAATACAGACTAGCCTATCTTCTGAAAATCCTTTAGGAGTCCAACTGGCAGATGCATTGAGTAAGTTAACCAGTCAGAATAAAGCTGTGGGGCTTATTTTTGAATTTACCGCCCTTGAGCATCAGCTTTCTAGTTTAGCTTTAAATGAAAAATTGGAAGAAATGAACTCTTTCATATTAAAACCTGAAGAGAATGTCTACACTAATAAAATGGAAGAGAAGCAAAGCTTTATTCTGGCTAGATTTCAGCATTATTTGAACCATAAAGGCATTCCCCCTGAAAAGCTTAAAGATAAAATTTATTTAAAAACTACCCTGCAAGCTTATCGTAAAGAAATTTTTTCTACTAATCAAACCCTGCATAGAAAAATGAAAGGAAAGAAAATTCAATGGATAACAAGCTCTCGCTCTGCCGCTCTACCTTTAATGCAAAGGATTGCTCAAATAGCCGATAAAACGGGGAAACAAATTTTTAAAGCACCTACCTTAGTATCCACTAGTATTTTATTACATTACAAACTTGCTCCTCTCACAGGTGAGCTCGGGTTAGGAATATCTCCGGTAGCAGTGAATAAGGAAAATTTATCAGGAATGGCTATGAAGGGCTTTGAAACCTGTTGGGCTTACGCGCAAAAATCCCGCTCTTTATTTGATACTCAAAAAGAAATAGAGAAAATTTTGAATTTTGATCCTATGCTTGGATTAAGTACCAATCGTTTAAAAATAGCTGTATTAAGATTAATATTGATGAACCAGCATCCTACTCGATGGCCTAGGTTAAAGCACCATATTCGAACAAAAATTTTAGCAAAAGCTTTACAAGCAGAAACTATCTTCCAAAAATCCCCTTTAGAAGAAGGATGGGAAGCAAAAGGAAAATTAATTGGGATTCCTTTTCCCAAACGTGGCAGAAAAATTAATGAGAAAGAAATCTTAATCAAAGGACAAATTGTAGTAATTCCTCGATCTTCTGGAGAGAGGAAACTAGGAATGGTTTGCGAGGCCGCCGCCCAAGAAGATAGCTACAATTATACTATCTTAGTCGAAATAGAAGGTGGGGGAAAAAGAATCTATAAAGCAAGAAAAATAAGGATTCCTAAGGATGAAGATTTAATAGAAATCTTTAAAGGATTACCTAATCTAAATAGCACTCAAACAATCACTTTAAAGAACTTATTAAGAAGCCAAGTGCAAGAGATACGAAAGATTCTTAAACTGTTTAATCAAGTAAAACCTTTAGAGTTATCCCCTATCCAGGCATCTCTAATTAAGAATTCTTTTCCGCTAGTATGGGCTTCTAGCACCATTAATTCGAAAAACTATCAGCTAGATGGTAAAGGAGAAAGCCTAGTTACTGGTCATGCGGAACTTGGCAAAGATATACAATTTGCCTTTACAGATGAGAAGCATGTCGATGTATTAAAGGAGGCAGTAGAGCCCTATGGTGTTACCGTTCTTACGGTGCAAGAAGGGCGATACTTAATTGGATAGGAAAACTTAGATAGCTTCAAGTTAGGTTAAGGCTCGGCCTTCCTTTATATTTTTTTAATCTACTTGCCCAGTAAAAAATATTTTTAAATTAAGTCTCTACTGTTTTTAAACATTGAGCTTTTACCTAGCAAAATTTTATTATTAAGCGAGATCAACTTTTGTTCAATACTAGACTTATGCTTTTTGATAAATTTAAACCAAGCTTATAAGCTTTCTCTCTTTCTCTTCATCAAATAAAATACAATCCTGCCTAAATGGCTTTCATACCTCGTCTTTTAATACGCTATCGATTCTAGAAACCCTGAAAAATTCGCGGCAATGATTTTTAAAGATAAAGTGGACTTTTATCATTGATAAGCCCATGGGGCTTAAAGCCATGCAACCATCTTGCTTTGGCTTTTTCTCTTTAGTCTATTCCTTTAAAAACTTTTATTCTTTTGAATCCCTTTGCTTTAGCAAATCGTACAAGAAGCTAAAACCTAGGAGATGTAAAGAAGGAAGAAAGTTAGGTCCCCTGGACCTACATCCGAGACTATGATATGAGCCTGTTCTCATTATCTTAAGTCACTTTATGCTGCAACCACTGATGGCAACTACGGCACCTATTTAGAAGTGTTTTCGTTTAGCGCCATTCATCCTCCCTGTTTGGTTCCTCATGAGCTCATAAATTTTCCGATTGTAAAACCACACCACCGTTTAGTACCATATAGGATAGGAGCAAGAAAGATCAGCGTACCCTCCAAGCGATTTTTAAACAGCCTGTTTAATTAAATGTTGTCTGGAAAGATAGAGAAGCTCTACAACCTCATATTGAGGCGGAGATTACCGCGGGAGAAGGAGCGCGCATACGATTTGCATTAAATGGCATACGGGCTACTTTCCACCGTCTTTATTCTAAAAAAGAGACTGATAAAGGCGCTCTAGTTTCGATGCGGCGTTCCTTAGAAAATGCAGGAGTAAAACCATGATGAAACATAAAGGATATACGGGTCATGTCGTCTATGATGATGAAGCCAAGATTTTTCACGGAGAAGTTCTTGGAATAAGAGATGTTATTACATTTCAGGGAAAAACAGCTGATGAACTAGAGCAGGCTTTCAAAGACTCTGTGCAGGATTATCTTGCTTTTTGCGCAAAAAGAAAAGAAGAACCTGAAAAGCTTTTCTGCGGTTGATTAACTTCCTTCATTAGAAAAAATTTCTATTTTTTCTTTCTAAAGCAAAAGGCGGGAGGAAAATTCTTAAGTTAAATTAAGTTTTTATGAGTTTTATTTCCATAGGATGAAACTGCTCTATAGGCCTAACTCATTTTCTTTTTCATAATTTCTAGCCTTCTCATTAGCAAGCTTCTCGGGTTAAGTTTAACTCTTTTTAACTTTATCCCAAGCTTGATTATAAAGGTCGCCATCTTTTCCTAAATATCTCAGTACCTCGGATTTATCTAATATTGCTTGAGGAGGAAAAAGAGAGGGATTTTCCTGCAATTCTTTAGGTAAAAGAGCATAAGCAGCTTGGTTGGGTGAAGGAAAACAAGTGAATTGCATATTTTCTGCAGCTACCGCTCCTTCCAATAAGAAATTAATAAAAGCATGTGCTAGGCTAGGATTAGGAGCGTGTTGAGGAACAACAGCATAATCAAGCGAAATGATAGAGCCTTCCTGAGGGATAAAGAATCCTACGTGACTATTTTCCCTCATAACCTGGAGCATATCGCCATTGTATCCTTGCGATACAATGTATTCAGCACTAGCGATTCCATGTTTATTCTGTTCACTTTCAAATTTAGCTAGATTTTTCTTCCATACAAGCAGCTGATCAACCGCTTGATTAATCTCTTCTCTATTTGTGCTATTGGCGCTAAAGCCTAAATATTTTAGAGCTGCACCTAATGTTTCCCGCAGGTCGTTAAGCATGGTCATACGCCCTCGCATATCCAATCGACCAAATATTCCCCAACTTTGATCTTCCACTTTAATTTTATCTTTCCGATAAGCAATCCCACTGTAGCTCATCGCAAAAGGTACTCCATAGATGACACTACCCTCCTCAAACTTTTCAGGCGTATAATGAGGAGTAAGGTTCTTTAAATAGGAAAGTGAGCTGATAGGGATAGGATTCAACATTTTTTGCTGCAGCATCAACTCATAGGTATAGCCACTAGGAAAGATCACATCATATCCTGTAACGCCTAACTTTAATCTGGCGTACATGGACTCATTGCTATCAAAAGTATCGTATACGATTCGGCAATTATGCTCTTGCTCAAATTTTTCAATAAGCTCAGGTTTAATGTAATCGGCCCAAATGTACAAATGCAGTTCATTCTCAGGGGTACTGCAAGTGGTGACCAGAATGGCTAAATAGACAAAGGCGATTATAAAAAACAGCCACTTTCTCATACTACTCCTCTGACAAATGCTGTGTCAGCCAAATAATTATAAAAGTAAAGATCAATAAAATTACCGATAATGCATTAATCACAGGGGTGGATCCATATTTTATCATACTATAGATGTAGATAGGTAGAGTGGTTGTCCCTTGGCCTACCACAAAAAAAGTAATGACAAAATCGTCTATAGAAAGAGTAAAAGCTAACATGGCGCCTGCCGCAATGCCTGGAGCAAGCAAAGGAATAAGAACTTTGCGAAATACCGTCCAACTGCTAGCTCCCAAATCTTGGGCGGCTTCAATAATGGAGAAGTCAAAATTTTGCAGGCGAGCTAATATCACCATCGTCACATAACTAAGGCAAAAGGTTGTATGGGTGATAAACACCGTAAACAAACCTAGTTTAATATTTAAAGCCATAAACAATAACAGCAAGCTCATCCCTGTCAAAATATCTGGGATGACTAAAGGCACATAAACTAAACCATAATGGGCTTTTTGAAAGCGCGTCTTATAGCGATAAAGGGCTAGAGCTGCTGTCGTCCCTAGAATTGAAGAGGCAAAAGTAGCGCTTAAGGCTACAATTAACGAGTTGCGAAAAGATTGCCACAAGGCTCGCTCGCGTAAAAGACGTTCATACCATTTCCAGGTAAATCCCGCCCATTCTCCCCCAAAACGCGAATCATTAAAAGAATTAATAAAAAGCACAATAATAGGAAGATAAAGAAAAATCAAAACGATAATAGTAATGATAAAAGGGAACCGGCTTTTTTTCATTCTTTTACTCGCCCTTCAAAGCTTAA
Source organism: Neochlamydia sp. EPS4 (assembly GCF_000813665.1). Lineage (NCBI taxonomy): Bacteria > Pseudomonadati > Chlamydiota > Chlamydiia > Parachlamydiales > Parachlamydiaceae > Neochlamydia > Neochlamydia sp. EPS4. Next base: position 6,758 of record NZ_JSDQ01000074.1, read on the forward strand.
TCTCTTAGCTTTACTTTGTATAAGGGTAAAGATACTCATGGGCAGTAGGATAATGATGGAGAGTAACGCCGATAAGCCACTTGCTAAAGGAAGATTGCGATCTATAAAAGTACGCTGAGCGATCTTATTACCTATCATTTCACTTTGCGTCCCTCCTACTAGATCAGGAATCACATAAGCACCGATAGCAGGAATAAACACCATTAAGGTAGCTGTTCCCAGTCCTTTTCGAATAGAGGGGAGAAAAACTTTCACAAAGGCATAGAGCCTAGTAGAACCTAAATCTGCTGCAGCTTCAAGCAATTGAAAGTTAAATTTTGAAGCTGAAGCATAGATGGGTAGAACAGCAAACGGCAAATAGGTATAGACCATCACTAATAGAACCGTTCCGGAATTATAAAGCAGGGATACGGAGGGATCTGCAAGATGTAATTGCACTAAGAAATTTTTAAAAAAGCCTTCGGGATGCAATAAAGCTTTCCAGGCAAAAATACGAACAAGAAAACTGCTCCAAAAAGGCACAATAATTAATAATAAGATAAGCTGACGTGTTCTTGTGGAAGCACGAGCAAGCTGATAGCCAACCGGAAGTGCACAAGCAAGGCAGAAGACTGTAGTTAGCACACTCAACCAAACAGTTCGCCATATTAACAATAAGTAGCTAGCGTCTAACAAAGTATAAATATTCTCTAAGGTCCATCCCTCTCCTATGCCTCCAAAAGGATCGCTAGGCTTAAAGGCAAAAGTAAAGATTACAAGCGTAGGAATAAAAAAGAAAATAATGAGCCATAGAAAAGAGGGTATGGTTAGAGCAAGCTCTTCTAACTTAGCCTTCTTCATCTTATTCGCCCTGCTTTTCAATGGAAACTTGAGGATTGTATCTCTCTAAAATAAAGCCATCATCCGCGTGCCACCATATCCACACTTTATCATTCCAACGAATAGGATGCTCATCAAGTAAAAAGCGGCGGTGTTGCTGAGTAACAGCAATGCGATGGCCTTCAACTCTTACCCAGAAGTTTGTATGCGCTCCCTTATATACCACGTCTTCAACCACTCCGGGTACCTGATTATGACGAGGATGATGAGGAGATTGCTCTCGAGAGATATGCATTTTCTCCGGCCGCACACTCAGATGGACAAGATCTCCCACATTAAGCTGTTTATCATTAAAGCAAAGAACATTGGGAAAATTATCTAACGTTAAAAGACTGTAGTCATGAGAAACTTTTTCAGCTACATGGCCGTCCAAAAAATTAGTATCGCCAATGAAAGCTGCTACAAAGCTGCTCTTAGGAGCTTCATAGAGTTCAATAGGAGTTCCAATTTGTTCAAGGCTACCTTGGCGCAAAACAGCAATACGATCGCTCACCGCCATCGCTTCAGTCTGATCATGGGTAATAAATAAAAAGGTAATACCTACCTCATCATGAATCAAATCTAATTCCAGTAGCATTTTTTGACGCAATTTAAGATCTAACGCTGCCAAAGGTTCATCTAGCAATAAGACGCGTGGTTTATTGATTAATGCTCTTGCTATAGCTACGCGTTGCTTCTGCCCTCCGCTAATTTGATCAGGCATTTTATAGGCTAATTCTTTAAGCTGAATCAAATGCAGCATGCGGTCTACTTCAAAATCGATTTCCTTTTGAGACCTTTTAGCTACACGTAGACCAAAAGCAATATTTTCCCAAATATTAAGATGAGGGAAAAGTGCATAATTTTGAAAGACAGTATTAACAGGACGTTGATGAGGAGGAATATGAGTAATATCTTGCCCATCTAAAAGAATCTTTCCTTGGGTGGGACGTTCAAAACCTGCTACAATACGCAGCAAAGAGGTTTTACCACAGCCACTAGGACCTAAGAGAGAGAAGAACTCTCCTTTCTTGATTGAAAAAGTAACATCTTGAAGGGCTTTTACATTACCAAATTCTTTGGATATACCTATAAACTCTAGAGAATCTGCCATCAACAAGCCTTATCTTAATTAAATGTTCTTTTTACCCAGCAGGTAATATGATAGCAAAGACTAGGCAATACATCAAGAAATTACACAGTAAATTAATCAGATGGGTCAGATCAAAAATAAAGAGGGATAGGCAATCATACAAATTAACTTTTAAACAATTTACTTAACAAATAAGGATTCTAAAGCTTTCTTTTCTAAAATTTCTAAAGCATCTTTTTCATCAATTTTTTCAGGAAACCAAAGCTTAAACTGTTTGACGGCCTGTCTAATAAACATCTGATATCCATATACAATGCGGCAGCCTCTCTTGATGGCGCCTTTTAAAAAAGCAGTATCTTTAGGATTGGAAGTAATATCCATAACAAGCGCTTCTTTGCTAAGATTGCTAGGAGCTATAGGAAAGGAGTGCGAAGTGCAGTTAATTAAGATGTCATAGCCAGCTTGAAAACATGCCTGCATCATTTCCAAGCTTCCCGCTTGGCCACCAAAATCATCAGCTAGCTGCTCAGCCTTTTGGATAGTACGGTTTAAAATGATGAGTGCCGCTCCTTTGCGCCGTGCTTCAAAAGCAATCGCACGGGCAGCACCCCCGGCTCCTAAAAGAATAATTTTCTTATCCTTAACGGCTCCCCACGTTTCTATACTTTCTAAAGCACCCTTGCCATCCGTATTGTAGCCTATCCATTGCCCGTCTTTTAATAGCAAAGTATTTACAGCCCCAATCGCGAGAGCTTCCTCATCCACCTGATCTAACAAGCTTATAATTTTTTCTTTAAGCGGCATGGTGACACTTAACCCTTGAAATCCTAATTTTTTCATGAGATTCAAACAAACTTTAAGCTCTTGGGGTTTTACTCGCATTTTTACATAAACAGCATTTAAATTAAGAGCTTGCATAAGAGCATTGTGAGTGAGATGGCTGATGCTAGCTGCTACAGGATCTCCGATTAGCCCGTATAGCGCCGTTTGAGGGTTTAAAGCTTTATAGCCATAGATTTCCCTCAGCTGCTGGGCAGGTAGCTGGCCTGGTGCTGCTTTACACTTCTCATCTAAGCTAGCATAAGTTATTGGGCTTCCAACAACTGGAGCTAAAATTCGACTTATTTGCCCATCTTCTCCCATGCTAATGGAAATGATGTTTTGCTGATTTTTAGCCTCGTGCATTTGTTTTAATGCATCAGCAGTACAAAAGGAATGAGTAGCGATTTTGTAGATTCCATTTTTTATGACAGGCAATTTATCTAAAATATCTTTCAGATTTACAGGAATATCTTTAAAATGGTGGTAAGAGATAATCAATTTAATGCCCGGCTGGTCCTGGCTTATTTGCTTTATAAAAGCATGAGGCACATCTGCTTCAATATCTAAATAGGCAGGATTACAAGCAGCCAAGCACTTTATTTCTTGTAAACGGGTTTTTTCATCGTAAGGATAATGACCTCCCTGCGATTTAGAACGCAGAGTAAAAATCATCGGTAAAGGAAATTCCTTTAATAAACTTTTAAGGGTAGTAGGCTCGCGATGAATAAAATAATCTAAACGCAGTTCAATTAAGTCAGCATGCAAGCTGGCTTGCTGAATTTGCAAGCGTGCTTCTTCTAGGGTCGGTCCTAAAATGACTATGCAAATCACTCTAACCTCGATAGACGATTCATAAGAAGAGCGTCAGCTAATACAAGCGCTGCCATAGCTTCCACTACCGGCACGGCCCGAATAGCGACACAAGGATCGTGACGCGAGCCTGCCGGCAGCTTAAATGTAGCTGCTTCCCCTTGCCTATTAACAGTTGCCATCTCTTTCATCACACTTGAGGGAGGCTTAAATACTACACGTGCTATTAAAGGCATTCCAGTAGAAATACCCCCCAATGTTCCACCGGCATGATTAGTAGCAGTGGTAATTTTTTCTTGATGATACTGAAAGGAATCATTATGGATAGAACCTGGCATCTTCACTGCTTGAAAGCCTGTGCCAATTTCAAAACCTTTGGTAGCAGGCAAACTCATCATCGCCTTAGCCAAATTGGCTTCCAGCTTCTCATACATAGGATCTCCTAATCCCACAGGAAGGTTCTGAGCGCTTAATTCCACTATTCCTCCTAGAGAATCACCCTCTTCTTTTGCTTGCATGATAGCCTTTTGCATAGATTTAGCAGCTTCTGCATCCGGGCAGTAAATAGGGCTTTTATAAACGTTATCGAAAAGATCAGATGAAAAAGAAACTTTTGCGGCTATATTAGCCACTTGCAAAAGATAAGCTATAACCTGAATATCGTAATGCTTTAATAATTTTTTAGCCACCGCTCCTGCTGCCACGCGACAGGCTGTTTCTCTTGCTGATGAGCGCCCTCCTCCTCGATAGTCAAAAAGACCATATTTTTCTAAATAGGTGAAATTAGCATGGCCTGGTCTTAAAAGGTTCTGGATAGGCTCATATTTGCTAGAGTCTACATCTCTATTTCTAATAAAAATAGAAATGGGAGTGCCGGTAGTTTTACCATCAAAAACACCTGATAAGATTTGACATCGATCGCTCTCTTGGCGAGGAGAAGTGTATATACTATGCCCAGGAGCACGTAAAGCCAATGCTTGGTTAATGTCTTCTTCTTGCAACAGTAAACCTGCGGGACAGCCGTCGATAACTACCCCGATGGCGGGTCCATGGGATTCACCCCATGTGGTAATTCTAAAAATATTTCCCATTGAATTACTGGCCATGATAACTCTCGTAAATAATTGCTACAATTTGAGAGGCACTTAAGGAACATGTTTCAATGATTTGGTCAGCATATAATTCGTAAAAAGGAGAGCGCCTTCTTACTAGATTCTGAAAAGCTTCCAAAGGCTTTTCTTCATTCTCTAGATAGGAAGGAAGTGAATGATCTAATAATCGTTTTTCTAAAAGTGCCAAAGAAGTCTTTATATAAATGATTTCGCCTGTTTTTTTAAGAATCCTTACATTATCTAGCTTTTCTAAAGCTCCTCCACCTAGAGAAATAACCGAATGGGTATAACCTTGCAGGGATGAAATAGCTTGTTGCTCATACGCACGAAATTGAGCCTCCCCTTCCCTCTTAAAGATCTCACGGCAAGAAATTTCAATATTTTTTTCATTTTTATAATATTTCTCAACCAACCTATCGGTATCGATGAATGGCCAACCGAATTTACAGGCTACTTGCTTACCTAACGTTGTTTTTCCAGTTAGTGGCGGTCCCGCTAAAATAATATTCATGTTAGAATTTCCTTATCCATACGATAAAAGATTAGTCGGTAAAAACATTTTCCTTAAAAGCTACTTTTAAACTTCTTCTATATGAGCACCTAAGCGCTTAAAATCTTGAACAAAAGTTGGGTATGTTTTTTTAATACAATTAGAATGATAAATAGCTGTCTTACCTTTTGCACCCATTCCCGCTACCGCTAAGGCCATCGCCATCCGATGATCTTTATGAGAAAAAACAGAGGCTCCCTTTAAGGGATTTCCTGTAATACAGAGGCCCGAGTGAGACTCCTGAATAAGGGCTCCCATTTTATTTAATTCTGTAGCTATGCAAGCTATGCGATCACATTCTTTCTGACGCGCCACCGCTGCATTTATAATCGAAGTTTGGCCTTCCGCATAGCAAGCCACGACAGCAAGGATAGGAAGTGCATCTATGCAATCATTGATATCTACAGTAATTCCTTTTAAAGATGCTCTTGGATAGACATGTATGCTGTGGGCCTGCTCATCAATCTCTATGCCAGCACCCATTTGTTTAAAAATTTTGACAATAGCTTTATCCCCTTGCAGATCGTGCATAGAAAGGTTATTAAGCACCACTTCCGACCGGCTAACGATAGCAGCAGCTATAGGAAAAGCCGCAGAGCTCCAATCTCCTGGTACTGCATATTCAAAGCCATCATAGCTACCTATTCCCTGAACTTTAAAATTTTTATAGCCATGGTTTTCATAAGGCACTTTTAATCTTTTAAGCCAATCTAAAGTTAAATCAATCCAAGGTCTTTCGCCGGTCTGATGCACCTCTATCTCTAAAGTACCTTTTAAAAAGATAGCAGCCATTAGCAAAGAAGAGATATTTTGAGAGTCAGAACCATCTTCTATAACAACACGGCCTGGCCTTAAAGGTCCTTTTATAATCACAGGTGCAAATCCATCTCCTCGCGTGGAGATCGCTTGCACTCCCAATTGCTCTAAAGTTTTAAGAAGGACATGCATAGGACGTTGATGCCGGATTGACTCATCCCCCGTAATGACTATAGGGTGACTCCCTAAAGCAGCAATGGCAGAAATAAAACGTAAAACTATACCAGAATTATGGGCATTAATCACATTTTCTGCTCCCCAAATTTCTCCTCCGATACCTTCAATGTGTAGATGATCGCCTTGAGCAGTAATTTTAGCTCCTAGGTAACGGCAAGCTTCCATCATGGCCAGGCAGTCGGGAGAATTTAAATAATGGTAGACAAGAGAAACATTTTTCCCCAAGGCTCCTAATAAGATGGCCCGCTGCGTTTGTGACTTAGAAGAAGGAATTTGAATTTCACCTGAAAGAGATGAAGGCCTTACTATCAATGTTTTCATAAAAATTTTCTCATTCCCCTGGGCAGCCTAGCGTTGCTTTTTTTTCTACAGACGACAGGATAGCTTAGGGAAACAGCTGAAGTCAAATTTTCTTTCCTAATCATCGTTCTTATATTTGGACCAGATTAGGCTAGTTTTTGTAACATTCAAAGATAACTGGCAAAATTACCAATAACTTTGTTTATTTATAATTATTATTTAGCTATATCCAACTTTTAAAGTAGGAGACTAACTGCATGGCAAAAAAATATGCAATTGGAATGGATATTGGAGGCACTAAGATTGAAATAGGCTTGGTCGATCGTTATGGCACTATTCATCACAAAAAAAGAATTTCCACCCAAGCTAGTCGCCAGCAAGAAGTGATTGAACAGGAGATTATTCAAACGATTCAAGAATTTCATGATTTAGGAAAAAGTTTTATCTGCGGGATTGGAATGGGTGTACCCGGGCAGGTCAGCGCTAAGGATGGTTCCCTCGTTTTTGCTCCCAATTTAAATTGGCATAACATTTCCTTAAAGAAAAAGATTGAAGACGTAACTTCCTTGCCTGTGACGATTACCAATGATGGACGTGCAGCTACCTGGGGAGAGTGGCTAAATGGCGCAGGGAAAGGCAGCAATAATATTGCATGTGTATTTGTTGGCACAGGCATTGGCGGCGGCATAGTCAATGAAGGCAAAGTTATGTCTGGTTATGCTAATTGTGCGGGCGAATTAGGCCACACGATTATTCAAATGAACGGTCCACCTTGCACCTGTGGAAGCCATGGATGTTTCGAGGCGATGGCTTCAGGATGGTCGATAGCCAAAAAAGCCAAAGAATTGGTATACAAAAATCCCTCTCAAGGAAAAGCTTTATTAGATCTTACCAATGGAGATATTTCCGCTATCTCAGCAAAGGTTGTCATTCAAGCCTACAAGGAAGGTGATATCCTAGCAGGCCAAATTCTACATGAAGTCATGGAAGCTTTAACGATTGGCTGTAGCAATATGATTAATGTTTTTAATCCTGAAAGATTAATTTTAGGAGGCGGTGTTATTCATGGCTTACCCGAAGCAGTGGATTATATAAAAAAGAAGGTTAAAAATTATGCATTAAAAGCAGCCACTTCCACGCTTGAAATTTTACCCGCCACCTTCACTGAAGACGCCGGCACTATAGGCGCTGGAGCTTTAGCATGGCATCAGCATTTAGCTTCCTATAATAAAAAAACTCTGATTTAACACTCTTAAAATCTGGTTTTATTAGATTTAGCCCTGCCAGGCATCTTTTATATTTTGTGAGTTTTTCTATATGAAATGGAGCAGGTCAACTGGAGAGGGGCTGCACAAATATTGGCAACAATGGAAGATATTATCCAGTGTCTAAAAAGAATGAGTAGCAGCTTTTTCTGAATAGATAAATGAAAGCAGCTTTAGATTAATAGGATGATGAAATCAATATTTTTCGCATGAATATTTGTCTCCCCCTATCTAAAAATACGCTGCCGGTTACTTCCAAGAAATTTACCAACAGCTGTTTTTTTTACACACAACAATTCATGATAGAACCTTAAAGATAAGGCTTTTAGCAGGATAGCATGTCTACCAAACTGCTCAAAGTAAATGAGGGGCTAAGAACATTACATACCTATACATAAGAAAATAAGTGAAAAATAATGGTGGGAAAATTATTCGCTCTTGTGTTGGGTAATTAACAATTAAAAAATTTTTAAAATAGCGAAGTTAATGCCTAATAAAAGTTTGAAGTATAAGAACCTGAATAGCTACATTCTAGCCAAGAAGGTTTGCTTCTTAAGACTTGCTCTTCCCAAGCAGAAATCCATTCACAATTAAAACCTTTAAATTGTAAGATTACGTTGAACGTCTGATAAAATGGGAGTCTATTTATGGCCTTAGCTAAACGTATTATTCTTTTCCTGGTTGTTAACTTTCTGGTTGTCGCCTTTATTTCATTCATTACCTACTTTTTTAATCTACAACCTTTTTTGATGAAAAAAGGGATCAATTTACCTTCTTTAGCCATTTTCTGTTTATTATGGGGGATGGGAGGAGCCGTTATTTCTCTACTCTTATCCAAGGTAATGGCCAAATGGATGGTCGGATTAGAAATGATCGATCCCCATACCACCGACTTACAAAAACGTGCGGTGCTTGAGACAGTCTACCAGCTAGCAAAAAAAGCAGGATTACCTAAAATGCCAGAAGTAGGTATTTATTATTCTCCTGAACTTAATGCCTTTGCCACAGGACCCTCTCGTTCTAATTCCTTAGTAGCTGTTTCTTCAGGCTTAATAGAGCGTATGGAAAAAAATGAAGTAGATGCAGTCATCGGTCATGAAATCACACATATAGCTAACGGTGATATGGTAACCATGACCTTATTACAGGGGGTTATTAATGCTTTTGTAATGTTCCTTGCAAGGATAGTAGCTTACGGTATTAGTAAAACTTTCTCTAAAGAACGGGATGAGGAACCTTCTCCTTTTATGTACCAAATGATCGTTTTTGGCTTAGAAATCGTTTTTATGATTTTAGGCAGCCTAGTAGTCGCAAGCTTTTCTCGCTATCGCGAATATAGAGCGGATGCAGGAAGTGCACGCTTAGTAGGTGCTTCTTCTATGATTGCTGCCTTACAAGTCCTGAAAAGCAATTTTGAAGTTAAAGACCCTAATCAAAATCAAGAAGCGATCAACGCTTTTAAAATCTCAGGGACTAAAAAAGGTCTCATGCAATGGTTTGCTTCCCACCCTCCTCTAGATGATCGTATTGCTCGCCTGCAGCAGCTTTACCGCTTCTAAAATGTTAAGCTAAACAAAATAGAGAGAGAGAGAGAGAGAGAGATTGCGATCTTCTGCAATCTCTCTATATGAAAAGTTTCATGCATGGTTTCTTTTATAGATAAAGATATCTCTTTATACGCTTTCCAAAAACTATATTTGCAAAATATGTTAAGCAAGCAGACAATCTTTTTCTAAATTATAATAATGGAAAGCTTTTGTAAAAGAAGGCGAAGTACCGATGCCCCATTCGTAGCACTGTCCTATAACAAACTAAGCTTCCTTAGAGCCCCTGATTAGCAATTGCCACCACCTTAGTAAATTGGCTCTTATTTATTTGAGAGATACATGGAAGGGTCTTTCCAAGCTATTAAGAGGAACACTTAGCTTGGTATGATCGTTCCATAACAGAGAAGAAAAAGAATTTTCATTATCATTGGCTCGTAATTCCATAGATAAAGTCTCCACCTACTCATTGATTTCTTTATAAATTACTATAAAATCTTAAAGATAGCCTCTCTGTTCTCATGCACATCATAAATTTGAATAATTTGCTAATAGTTTTTGTATTTAAACCATAGAAGAAAGCAGCCATGGCGAGGGAGAGAGAGAGAGCAATATATGCTTACCTTTAAACTAAGAGGAATATATAACCTATCCTCTTGAAATTAAACCCAGGCATTTGTTTTTACTCTTCTAGGGAGTAGAGGAGGAATAAGCCTTGTGGCTATTTCTACTTGATGTTCTGCCCCCCATTTGCGTAATTTAATACCAGGTAGGATCTCTTCAGCTTGCTTTTCAACCACTTTTAGCTCTTCCTTAGTAGATGAGGGTAGAGGCTCTGCTAAATTAACAAGAACCTCGACAGATTTATTTAGAATTTCCTCACGCTGCTCTTGCATCTTTTGCTGGAGGCGTAACACCTCGAAACGTGTCTGCTCTTTTTTAATAATCTCTTTTTCTAGAATAAGCTGTTTGGCGTAATCTCTTATCTCTTGTTGATGTTGCTCATATAGCCTATTTCTATATTCTTGGATAGCCTTCTCTGTAATGCTTCTCATGCGCCTTACAAAATCGCGAGTACTTTCTTGGATGATAAAGGCTTTCACTTTTTGAGGATCAATCTCCCTTTTAGCCGCTATATTTGCAATTTGGGAAGAAATCTCGGCATTATGTTTAGAATGAGTAATAGGTAAACTTTCCTGGTCTTGCTCAACTTTTCTATCTTGTTCTTGCGCAAAGATAGCTAAATTGTTTACAGCTAAAATATAAGTGGCATACTGGGTAAATTTTTGCTTAAAAACTTCTAACTCTTCAGGACTAAGTTCAACAGCTTTTCCATCAACAAATTTGTGAAAAGTATTTTCTCGTAAGAATTTATCTATAAAGCTACGATGTTCTTTATGGCTTACCTTATTTTGGCTAAGAAACTTTTCTGCAGCCTCCTTAGCACCTACATACTGATCGCCTACTTTAACAAACTTATCGGCTAAATGAGAGTGCAGATCGGGAAGTAGGCCTTTAAGCTCTTGTACAGCTTTTAGGTCTGCTCTTCTATCTCTTTTTTCTGGGGCAGGGATGGCTGCCTTAATAATA
>NZ_JSDQ01000075.1:0-18943 GCF_000813665.1 Neochlamydia sp. EPS4
TTTAACCTATGCTTTTCAGCTACATCCTCTGTTACTTCAACTAACTCGCTAACATGGGTGTTTTCTATGGGTTTTTCTACAATTGCTTGTTTACCAACATTTTTAGCTTCTTGATGTTCTGCCACTTTAGTTTGTTCAGTTACTTTGACTTCTTCGACCTTCACCCTAACTTCTTCGGTATTTGTATTTACTTCCTCGCCATTCACTTTTACTTCTTCTAGTGTAACAATTTTTTTTCCTTCATATGCATCTACAATACGTTTTACTTGTAAATATGCTTCTCGTGAACCTTCTATCTCATTCTCCTGACCTTTAAAGTGAATCTCTTCGCCTTCCTCTTGAATTTCTTCGCCTTCTTCTTTTATCGTACCCCAATCTTCCAATTCGAAAGAGGGTTCCTCTAATTCTTCAATAGTATTAGAAGCCAATTCAAGAGCCTTGGTAATTTCTACCGCTTTTGCTTCTGCTACAAAATCTCTTTTCGATTCGGAGGATTGATTAAAGCTAGGAGATAAATTCTCTTGCACCTTAATTACATCGTTATCATAAGCAATCGATTGTACGCTTTCTATAGCGTGGAGATAATTTTGCCTTTTAGTCTCTTCAGTGATAGCACTGCTCTGTAGAAGAGTATCTTTTCCCACTTTATTGCTTTCTATTTTGCTTTTATTTAACTGAGATAAGCTAGAATAGGATTGAGAGGAGAAATGATTGAAGTAAGATCCTTGATGATTGGTAAAATTCATACTACTCATACAGTTCTCCTAGGAATAATCTTTACTATTTTTATTATACTTTAGGCTTATTTTGATAAGCAATAAATAATATTATTTTTTTGAAAAACTAAAAAAACATTAAAAATTTCCGGACATAAAAATTGGTATACATTCTTTTTAACCCTTTTTAAGTTTTTATAAAGATTCAAAAAAGGATTTGTAAGAAATATAGAGAGCTATTATAGTCTTTCTTTGAATCGCTAAACTTTAAACCAAGGAAATTTTATGACTCCCATATCTACTTCTTCAGCAGAATATAAACAATTTAAAGAAGCATTTACGCAGTATGCTCAATATACCGCGGCAGTTAACAATTTAAGAATTTTTGTTGAAGAAAATAAAGAAAGTTATAAAGCACATCTACAAGAAGAAGCTAAGCAAATCGCAGAAAAAAAAGCAGAGTTAGCCGCTAAGAGAGTAGATATAGCTGCTAGAAAAGAAGAGTTAGCTGCTAGAAAAGAAGACATAGCTGCTAGAAGAGAACAATTGAAGGCTACATCAGAACGATTAGATAAAGAACGTGAAGATGCGGAGATAAAGCTTGCTCAAGCAGAAGCAAAAATAGAAAGAGGTAGAGCTTTACAAGAGAAAGGGAGAGCTTTACAAGAGAAAGGAAGAGCATTATCCAAATTGGCAGATGTAAGAGTTTTTTGCACTGCTTTAGGTTTACCACAACCTCAAGAAAATGATTTAGAAAAAATTAATCAAATTGCTTCGGCTTATTTTCCTAATGGAGAAATTGGTGATATTAATGGGCAAATAACTCTTTTTTCTATGAGTCCTATTGAAAAATTTATTGCAGAAACAGGAAGCACTACCAACAAGCTTAATTTTACTCCTATCCGTATTGTTCATGATCCTAAAAACCTGGTAGAATTTTTACAAAAGCCTGATTGCCGTATCAAATTTTTAGGCTTTGACGCTCGTATTAAAGATACCTTGGAACAGCAACTAGATGCAGTTTGCCCTAAAGAAGGTCGAACATTTAAAATAATGTATGTAGCACCCAAGAAATAATATTTTTTAATTAGTATTTTTCTCTTAAGAAGTTAAGGAGGAGGCAGGAGTATTTTTCCTTTCTCCTCCCATCTTCACCACCACGCCATCAAGTTAAAGTTCTTGGTGATTAGTACAATCCAAATATTCACACACCTCCCCTAAGATAAACACTTTAAGCTTATTTTGATAAGCAATCAATAATACACTGTAGAGTGACATTTTTTTGAAAAGTGTTAATACTTTTAAACATTAACAAGAATGAAGGGGGTAAAAATGTTTCTATTAAGGTTTTCTTAATATTTGGCAAAGATTCAATAAACATGTGTAAGAAATATAGAGAGTTATTATAGTCATTCTTTGAATCGCTAAACTTTAAACCAAGGAAATTTTATGACCCCCATATCCACTTCTTCATCAGAATATAAACAATTTAAAGAATCATTTACCCAGTATGCCCAATATACCGCGGCAGTTAACAATTTAAAAATTTTTGTTGAAGAACAAGCTACTCAAAATCTCAGGCAATTTGTGGAGGAAAACAAAGAAAGCTATAAAGTACACCTGCAAGAAGAAGCTAGACAAATTGCAGAAAAAAAAGCAGAGTTGGCCGCTAAAAGGGTAGACATAGCTGCTAGTAAAGAACAGTTAGCCGCTAAAAGAGCAGATATAGCTGCTAGAAAAGAAGAGTTAGCTGCTAGAAAAGAAGAGTTAGCTGCTAGAAAAGAACAATTGAATACTAGAGAAGAAGAGTTAGACGCTACACTGGAGCAGTTAGCTAACACACGAATAGAGGCTGAAACCAAAATTGCACAAGCACAAGCTACATTAAAGTTTGGATATGTAAAATTATTTTATAGTGTTTTTGGATTACCAGTGCCTTCGCAAAGTGAAACTGATAAAATCGATCAAATAGCAGCTACTTATTTTCCTAATGGTGAGATTGGAAATATAAATGGACAAGCAACCCTTTTTTCTATTAGCCCGATTGAGAAATATTTAAGAGAATCAAGAAGCACTATTAGCAAACTTAATCTTACTGCCATTCGTATCATTCATGATCCTAAAAATCTTGTAGAATTTTTACAAAAGCCTGGTTGCCCTATCAAATTTATTGGTGTGGATGCTCGGCTTAAAGATAGCCTAGAACAGCAAGTGGATGAAATTTGCCCTAAAGAAGGCCGTACATTCAAAATAGTATATGTACAGCCACCGAAGAAATAGATTCTTTAGTTAATACCCCTTTCTAGGAAAATTAAGGAAGGGGTATATTACCTCTTTCCTCATCCTTCATATAGCAAGGCGATCAAGTTAAAGTTCTGGGTGTTAGTACAATCCAAATATTCACACACGTCTTCTAAGATAAATACTTTAAGCCTATTTTGATAAGCAATCAATAATACGCTGCAAAGTAACATTTTTTGAAAAGTGTTAATACTCTTAAACACTAGCAAGCTTGAAGGGGGTAAAAATGTTTCTATTAAGGTTTTCTTAATATTTGGTAAAGGTTCAATAAACATGTGTAAGAAATATTGAGAGTTATTATAGTCATCCTTTGAACACCTAAACTTTAAACCCAGGAATTTTTATGACCCCCATATCCACTTCTTCATCAGAATATGAACAATTTAAAGAATCATTTACCCAGTATGCTCAATATACGGCGGCAGTTAACAATTTAAGGATTTTTGTTGAAGAAAATAAAGAAAGCTATAAAGCGCACCTCCAAGAAGAAGCTAGACAAATTGCAGAAAAAAAAGCAGAGTTGGCCGCTAAAAGGGTAGATATAGTTGCTAGAAAAGAAGAGCTAGCTGCTAGAGACGACGAGTTAAGTGTTAAAATAGGACAGTTAAGTGTTAAAGAAGAGCAATTAAGTGCTAACCTACAGCAGTTAGCTAAAACACGAATAGAGGCTGAAGCCAAGATTGCACAAGCACAAACTACATTAAAGTTTGGATATGTAAAATTATTTTATAGTGTTTTTGGATTGCCCGTGCCTTTGCAAAGTGAAACTGATAAAATCGATCATATAGCAGCTACTTATTTTCCTAATGGTGAGATTGGAAATATTAATGGACAAGCAACTCTTTTTTCTATTAGCCCGATTGAGAAATATTTAAAAGAATCAAGAAGTACTATTAGCAAGCTTAATCTTACTGCTATTCGTATTATTCATGATCCTAAAAACCTTGTAGAATTTTTACAAAAGCCTGATTGCCCCATCAAATTTATTGGAGTCGATGCTCGTCTTAAAGATAGTCTAGAACAACAAGTTGATGAAATTTGCCCTAAAGAAGGCCGCTCATTCAAAATAGTATATGTACAGCCGCCGAAGAAATAGATTTTTTAGTTAATACCCCTTCCTAGCAAACTTAAGGAAGAGGTATATTACCTCTTTCCTCATCTTTCATATAGCAAGGCGATCAAGTTAAAGTCCTTGGTGATTAGTACAATCCAAATATTCACACACCTCCCCTAAGATAAACACTTTAAGCCTATTTTGATAAGCAATCAATAATACACTGTAGAGGGACATTTTTTTGAAAAGTGTTAATACTCTTAAACATTAACAAGATTGAAGGGGGTAAAAATGTTTCTATTAAGTTTTTCTTAATATTTGGCAAAGATTCAATAAACATGTGTAAGAAATATAGAGAGTTATTATAGTCATTCTTTGAATCGCCAAACTTTAAACCAAGGAAATTTTATGACCCCCCTATCTACTTCTTCAGCAGAATATAAACAATTTAAAGAATCATTTACGCAATATGCTCAATATACCGCGGCAGTTAACAATTTAAGAATTTTTGTAGAAGAAAATAAAGAAAGTTATAAAGCACATCTACAAGAAGAAGCTAAGCAAATCGCAGAAAAAAAAGCAGAGTTAGTCGCTAAAAGGGTAGATATAGCTGCTAGAAAAGAAGAGATAGCTGTTAGAAAAGAACATCTGAAAGCTACATCGGAGCAATTAGATAGACAACGTGAAGAAGCTGAAATAAAGCTTGCTCAGGCAGAAGCAAAAGTAGAAAGAGGAAGAGCTTTACAAGAGAAAGGAAGAGTTGTACAAGAGAAAGGAAGAGCTTTACAAGAAAAAGGAAGAGCACTACAAGAAAGAGGAAGAGCATTATCCAAATTGGCAGATGTAAGGGTCTTTTGCACTGCATTAGGCTTACCACAACCCCAGGAAAATGATGTTGAAAGAATCAATCAAATCGCTTCGGCTTATTTTCCTAATGGAGAAATTGGGGATATTAATGGGCAAATAACTCTCTTTTCTATGAGCCCTATTGAAAAATTTATTGCAGAAACAGGAAGCACTACTAACAAGCTTAATTTTACTCCTATTCGTATTGTTCATGATCCTAAAAACCTGGTAGAATTTTTACAAAAGCCTGATTGCCGTATCAAATTTTTAGGATTTGACGCTCGTATTAAAGATACCTTGGAACAGCAACTAGATGCAGTTTGCCCTAAAGAAGGTCGCACATTTAAAATAATGTATGTAGCACCCAAGAAATAATATTTTTTAATTAGTATTTTCTCTTAAGAAGTTAAGGAGGAGGCAGGAGTATTTTTCCTTTCTCCTCCCATCTTCACCACCGCGCCATCAAGTTAAAGTCTTTGGAGATTAATAAAATCCACATATTCGCCTACGTCTCCTGTGATAAACACTTTAAGTCTATTAAGAGAGCTTAAATATGTATTCGAGCAAGAAAAAGGAGCATGGGCACCAAAGATGGCCTCTCTTCTTCTAAAAGCCGATAAAATGGCTAAACAAACAAGAGATGAAGGTAAAGGAAAAATGTCGCAACAAGACATTCAAATCATTCAGCAAGAGTATGCCAAGATTATTCTAGAAGGATTAAGTGATTATCAAGGCGTTTTAATGGCTGATGAGCAAGAAATCAAGCTGCAGCCCTTTAAAGAAAAAGCCGGTAAAGCAGGTTGTAATCTTTTGAGAAGATTATTATATAAGATGGATAACGTCTTAGCTTTTGTACACGATTAGCAAGTGCCTTTTCCTAATAACCAAGCCGAACAAGATTTAAGAATGCTAAAAGTTAAACAGAAAATCTCGGGATGCTTTCGCTCATTTGAAGGAGGGGCCATTTTTTGTCGCATACGCACCTATATCTCGACGGCAAGAAAACAGGGCTGGAGCATTTTAGAAGCATTAGTCCATGCAATTCGAGGATCACCCTGTTTGTTGCCCCTTCCCGCTCCATAAACCGCTTTTAGCAAATCTATAATTTTCAAGGCTTCGCTTACCTATCAAATGATGACCTGAATAGTACTACCTCATTAAGTGCCTTAAGCAGCTGGCTTTAAGTGAAGTAAAATTTAAATAGAAAAAATTTTTAAAAGAAGCTCCCGAGGGAGTTCATTCATAAAAGCTATGAAACTAGCCTCTTAATAGATAAATGTTCGATCACCCGTAGGCTTGATTGGCAAAGACATCATTTTCCTTTAATAAAGTTGGATACGATCCTCAATCATTAAGTTTAAAAGCTTAACCTTTAGCAGTTATAGCAGCCTTTAATGCAAGTCGACTACCCCTGCAAAGCAAGAACCATTTCAGAACATTAGGAAGCTTTAGTATAGGGGCTGAAAGCCTCTATATGGCTTTTAAGTTCTGCAAAGACTTTCTCGGGTAGATCCTCGCCATTAATGCTAATTACACCGTAACGCTGGGAATAAAACTTCTCTAAAGGCATGGTTTGCTCATTATAAACCTTTAAGCGCTCTTTAACGACTTCCAATCTATCATCTTCCCTTTGATAAAGAGCCTCTTGTTCGCATTTATCGCAGATGCCTGCCCGTAGAGGAGCTGAAAAAAAGCTATTATAAATGGCTCCACATTGCTTACAGATTAGGCGACCTACTGCACGTTTTATAATCATTTCATGGTCTACAGCAAGCTTGAAAACGATAACATTTACATCTTTTAACAAAGTTGAACTTACTCTTTCAGCTTGT
This sequence comes from Neochlamydia sp. EPS4, assembly GCF_000813665.1. NCBI lineage: Bacteria > Pseudomonadati > Chlamydiota > Chlamydiia > Parachlamydiales > Parachlamydiaceae > Neochlamydia > Neochlamydia sp. EPS4. Next base: position 6,750 of record NZ_JSDQ01000075.1, read on the forward strand.
GCTAAAGTACGGGGTACGCCGTCTAACAAATAGCCTCTACTGCAATCGGGCAATCCAACTCTATCATTGACCATTTCTAATACCAGATCATCTGGGACAAGGTGGCCGGCATTTATATATTCTTTAGCTTTCAGACCTAGCAAGGTATTCTTTTTAATATGTTCTCTGAATAAATCCCCAGTAGAAATTTGAGGAAGAGACAATGTTTGACTAAGTAATTTAGTTTGCGTACCTTTTCCAGAGCCAGGGGGTCCTAGCAAAATGACAATTAATTTCTTTTCCATAATCATTTCCATTTTCATTTAAAAGAAAAAAAGAATAACCGATGAGAGTTTTTAAAGTCTTCATCGGTTATTCTTTTTTTTGCTTTATCCCATTATTTTGGATGCAAAAGAAGGTTCACTAGAAGTTTTACCGGTTGCAGCTAAAGGCTCATCTGCCGGAGGGGGAGGAGGAGGTGTTAAGCCACTTTTTTTATGCAGCTCATCTGCAATTTTAAGTTTCTTACGTTTTTCTTCCATCGACCATTTGCCATTAATAATATTATTAATATCTTCAGCGTCTAAGGTCTCAAACTCCATGAGCATTTGAGTCATCAACTCAACTTCATGGCGCTTGTCGCGGATAATCTGTCTGGCCGTTTCAAGGGCAGCATCAAGAATTTTTCTTACCTCTTCATCAATGGCTTGTGCCGTACTCTCGGAATATTTTTTTTCATGATAACCTTGCATGCCTAAATATTGGCCACTTTCAGACCTTTCATCATAGGCTACAGCCCCCAGCTTATCGCTCATTCCCCATTCGCATACCATGCTACGGGCAATATGTGTAGCTTGATCAATATCTTGTTTAGCTCCACTAGAAATATCACTTACAAAAATTTCTTCGGCCACACGACCACCCATTAATACCGAGAGCTGATCAATCAGCTCCCTCTTCCAATAACTCAGCCGATTTTTCTTAGGAAGGAACATGGTAGAACCTAAAGAAAGGCCACGGGGTATAATGGTCACCTTATCCACAGGATCAGCATTTTTAACTACCAGGCCAATAATAGCATGGCCTGATTCATGATAAGCTGTGGTAAGCTTTTCATTTTCGTCGATTTCTAAGCTTCGTCTTTCTTTACCATATAAAACCTTATCTCGAGCTTCTACTACTTCACTTGAAGTTACTGCTGAACGGCCTTTGCGGGCAGCAGCAAGCGCAGCTTCATTCAATAAGTTAGCCAAATCAGCACCTGAAGAGCCTGGTGTACTGCGTGCTACGCTCATTAAATCCACAGAAGGATCCATTTTAATTTTGCGCGCATGAACTTTAAGAATATCATAACGGCCTTTAACATCAGGTAAGCTAATAATCACGCGGCGATCAAAACGACCAGGACGTAGTAAAGCTTTATCTAGTACATCCGGACGGTTGGTAGCAGCCATTAAAATTACGCCTTCATTTGTGTCAAAACCATCCATTTCGACTAAAAGCTGGTTCAAAGTTTGCTCACGTTCATCATGGCCGCCTCCAATGCCGGCACCACGATGACGTCCTACAGCGTCGATCTCATCGATAAACACAATACAAGGCGCGTTCTTTTTCGCTTGATCAAATAGATCGCGAATACGGCTAGCTCCGACGCCTACAAACATTTCCACAAAGTCTGAGCCTGAGATGGAAAAGAAGGGGCGATCGGCTTCACCGGCCACCGCTTTAGCTACTAAGGTTTTACCTGTACCTGGAGGGCCAATGCACAATACGCCTTTCGGAATTTTTCCACCTAAAGCAGTAAATTTCCCTGGACTTTTTAGAAATTCTACAATCTCTTGGAGCTCTTCAATGGCTTCATCTACTCCTGCCACATCCTTGAAAGTAATTTTATTGGTACTTTTATTCATTAACTTAGCGGGAGACTTGCCAAAGTTTAAAGCACTATTGCCCATGCCTCTCATCTGACGTGAGAAAACAAAATAGAGGACTAGCATAACTAACAAGACAGGTAGAAGAGTGAAAAAATAGCTAAGGTAATTAGGAGAAGGTTCTTCACTCTTAAAGGTTTTTTCCAGAACTACATTAAGCGGCTGATCAGGAGCTTTAAAATAACCTCCTCGATTGTGCTGGAAATTATCCCATTCTTCTTTAGCATTGATAAACCATTGATGGTAGACTTCAGGATCTTGTTTTTCTAAAGTTCTTGTAGAAACCTCTTGGTTATTAAAAAACCAGATGACATTAGTAACCGCTTGACGAGCTTTATCTAGCTGAATTTGATTATCTTCTAAAGCTGATGTTACCCTAGATAGTTCGTCTAAAACTTGTCTATAATTCCTTACACTCCTTAACTGGGCTAAGCGCATTCCATTTTGAGGGGTGTTTAATTCATTAAGGATTCCCTCTAAATCTTTTACAGCTTCTGTGTAATGAGTAAGTCGCTCTTCGGGTTTGAGGATAGAACTTTTAGCATGAGAGACCTGGCTATCTAGTTTCTTTAAAACTTGTTTAATGGATTCACTGCCAATTCCTAGCAAAGAAGACCGGAAATTTTGAATTAAACCTGCTAAAGCATTCCCATATTGATTTAAAGCTTGCTCATCTAAAGAGCCTGGAAGGTTAGCTAATTGTTTTTTTAATTCAAGGAAGCTAGTCACTCCACTCGTTTTATTAACTTCATGAATTACAATAGCAGCATTGGGTTGAGCTGGACTATAAAACTGATCGACTACCACATATCCATGGGCTGGTATAGGCAATCCACTCAACTGTAAAAACAACCCTGTGGCCTCTATAATTTTCTCCCGTTGTCCATTTAAATCTTTGAGAATGCGTTCTTTTTCGCTTGTCAATTCATGATTGGTATTGAGAAGGTCAATGAATTTGAAACGATTTTTACCTTCTTCAGTTTGACGTTCACGAAACCTACCGCTAAATGTCACTAAATTGTCATTTAGAGCGATTTTACGGCTATCCTCTGGTTGAATAAGCTGAAGGTTGACCAAATGCTCAAGCTGATAACTAAAAGAGACTTTAGCATGCTTTGTTTCAATAAAATTTTGAACCATCAAAGCGAACAGAAAGGCTGCCATTAGAAACCAAATGAAATTATTGGAAAAACCTTTTCTGTCCTGTTTTTTATCTTCATCCATGATTAACCTTATGCACCTTAGCAAGTAATGTGTTTAGAAATTGCTAGCTTAAAAAAAATTAAACCAGAAATTATTTTAAAAGTAATTTTTTTGGGTTAAAAACCATTGTATCAGATAGGCTATTCGCCATCAAGTAAGTTCTCAAAGAGCCAAATCTATAGCAAATAAAAGATTTAGGGCTTTTTTTTGCCACCCGTTTCTACTTCATTCTACTCTATAAAATTATATATAATAAATCCCATTAAATAACTTAAAGCCGTATTTTCTCAGCAGAGAATTTTGGCCTATTCTTTAAGAAGGTCACCCTTGAGTATGTTTATCTTAAAGCTCTCTTTAAATGTCTACCTACTCTTTATTAAAAATAGAGGTTTAAAAGAATCTTACTAAGTTTGGTTCAATCAGAAGATTGGTAGCAAAGGGTGACCGTCCAGCATTTAAAGGACTTTAGATGGGCATCCACCAATCGGCGGGTAGCCAAAAATTCATAGATAATTTTATCATCAGCCCACAAAGTAGGAAAAGCATAGCGCATGAATGCTGGTATTTTAGCATTTGTCCACCATTTATCCAATAAAGAATTGCCTCTTTTAAAACTGTATTTCCCCGAGGGAATTTGAATAGATAAACAACCCCTCCAAGCCTCCTGCCATCCTGTAATAGGCATAGGAGAATCTAAAGATTCAGTCACTTCAATGGTCCAGTCCCCTGCCGAATATTTTCCCACTCTATCAAAAGAAAGCTCTTCTTTAAAATCTAATAAAGGCTTGCTCATTACAAATAAACGTTCTCGATCAATATAAACCCAAGTATCTTTAGCTAAAAGCTGGCAATTGGCCGCCTTGCTATGGATCTTTTTGCAAGCCTGTTCTATTAGATGATGAGAAAGTTTTAGTCCTTCGCTTTCACAAACTTTCCTAATCAAATATCTCATTTCAAAATCTGTACACATCCCATGCGGTTGGAAATTTAAACTGGAACCAAAAGGCCCCTTAATTATATCCTGGAGGTAACCTTGCAAGTGATTATCTAAATATTTTTTTAATTCTTGTGCTTCATAGCCTAAGCGGCAAAGACTTTCCTCTATTTTCTTCCCAAATGTGCTAGCTAGATGCGGAATAATCGTTTGACGGAAACGTGCCCGCAAAAATTTTTCATCTTCATTAGTTTTATCCTCAAAAAACTTATAATTTTTACAAGCCAGCCATTGTTTGATTTGAGATTTTGAGCAAGTTAAAAAAGGTCTCCACAGCTTTAACGTCTGATAATCTGTTACGGGAGTCATCCCCCCTAAATAAGGTAAACTGCCTCCTTCCAAAACTTTTTTCAAGACCGTTTCTGCTTGATCATTTAAATGGTGCCCTAAGATAACAGCTTGATAACCATGCTGATGACATAGCTTCTTAAAAAAAGCTAAACGTTCATGACGGCAAGCTTCTTCCATGTTGCCAGAGAGCTGGGCAATATTTAAATTTTTTAAATAAATAGGCACATGCATTGAAGCGGCTAAATGCTGCAGCTGACGGGCTTCTTCTTTACTTTCTGCCCGCCAGCCATGATCTACATGGGCAGCAGCAAAGTTTAAAGCTTTTAGATTTCTATATTGTATAAGAAGATAGAAAAGAGCAAGAGAGTCCGATCCTCCTGATAATCCCAAAAGTACGGGCTGCTGATGGTTAGCGTGAATGTTTAAAAAATTAAATAGCGTTTCTTCTAAATTCATTTATTTAGAAATTGTAAAATTGATAAAAAAAATAGAGACATAGAAACAGCAGAACAATTAACCAATATATAAAAAAAGGAGACTGGGGCTTTTCCAGTAACAAAGTAGAATCTTCGAGAACTTGCGGTTTATTAAGTTTAAATTTATCTTTAAGCTCTTCCGAATGATGGTCTTCAAACAAGACTTTTAGTTCTGGGGCTTGACGTGCCGGTAGCCAGTCTTGCCATTCTATTTTCCGCACCCATGTGTCTGGGGTCAAGTGTGGATGAATTTTTAGCTCGGAAATACTAAAAGGTCCTTCTTTTTGATTGTCAATCTTAATAAACCACTCTTTCTTGTCCATAGGCTCTCTTTCGTTTATTTTTTTATATAGCAGGCAAAAAAAGGATTCGATGTCTCTGGTTTTAAAAAGCCATTTAAAACGTTCATTCAATGATATCTGCATTAAAGAAAGCTTTTATCTATTTAAACTTTAGCTAGTCACCTACTTCAACTCTTGATTGATCAACTTGCATCAATCATTCAACCTTTCTCTAATATTATTAAGCTCTAGTGCCCATCCACACAATCCTGATTGAGACAAATGATTGATTCATTGTATGCTATTTTTTAGCTAATCTTTAGAGTTAAAAAATGCCTATAATCTGGCGCTACTTGTTAAAGCAGTATATAAAAGTTTTTTTCTTTGCCTACTGTCTTTTATTTTCATTCTTCTAATTACCCGGCTAGATGAGATAGCTCATTTTGCTGCATTAGGATCTGAAGGATGGATTATCTTATGGTTTGTTTTGCATCAAATCCCCTATTTACTTCCCGTAGCTATTCCTATCTCCTGTTTAATTTCAGCCATTATTTTAATGCAACGTTTGTCTCAATCTCATGAAATGACAGCTTTTCGGGCGTGCGGCCTTTCTTTGCGGGAGGTGCTGGCTCCTTTGTTAATAGCAAGCTTCTTTATAGCAGCCCTAAACTTTTATATTGTTTCCGAATTGGCTACTCAATCCCATTTGCAGACGGGTCTTACGAAAATGGAGCTACGTACTATTAACCCCCTCCTCCTTCTTCATAACAAACACTTAATGCGCCTAAGAGGTATATTTTCAGACACTTTAGGTCAATCCCGTACGGGTGAATATGCGGGTGATAGCATTCTTGCTATTCCCGATAAACACAACTCTAGCATCCATTTAATTTTAGCGAAAAACTTACAAGCAAGTTCAGTGACCTTCCAAGGTAGCCAGATGACATTAATCTCTCCTACCCATAGCAATCACCTACCGCGCCATGATGCCTTACTGGTCGAAAATATTGGTGAAATGAAAACATCTATTAAAGACTTTGCCCAACTTCTTCAAAAAAAAGTTTGGACATTAAATAATGATCATTTACGTCTTGCTTTATTAAGAGCACGTATACAAGATTTGAAAAAAGAAAAAACCCTGCGTGGACATAGCGATAATGATAGAGTAGGCTTAGATCTAGTTTCTCGTAATCTTAATCGAAGTTATGCGGAGCTGATCCGGCGTTTTTCCATATCTTTAGCAGCCTTCACCTTTACATTAATGGGTGCCTCCTTTGGGATGAGCATTAGTAGAAATCACCATAATCGAGGGCTTTTTTATGTGATAGGATTAGCAGCTTTATATATTGTAGCTTTTTTCTTCGCCAAAGGGGCAGAACATCAACTAGTGCTCTCCACTCTATTCTATCTATTCCCTCAATTGATTATTATTCTCGCCGCTTTAAACATGCTATCGCGTTTGTCCAAAGGAATCGAATAATGATTAAAATCTGGCCACGTTATTTTTTAAAAGAAACTATTAAATCTTTTTTTCTTTTTATCTTAACATTTTATGGTCTTTATGTATTAATCGATTATTCTAGCCATGCCAGCAATTTCCATTATCATCACTTTTATTTTCAAGTTTACGAAATAGCCCTTTACTATGTCTGCGAATTTGCCCCAAGAATGGAAGTTTTCATTCCTTTTGGCTTGCTTTTAGCTACCATCCGTACTCTTACTAATTTAAATATCCATAACGAGTTGGTGGCGCTAATGGCTAGCGGTATCCCCCTTCGAACATTAATCAGACCTTTTATCTTTTTGGGAATGGCGATGGTTTTACTGATCTATATAAACACCCAGTTTTGGATCCCTCTAGCCTTGCAAAAAATTAAGCAGATCGAGCAAACCCACCGTATCCACAAGCACAAAGGCCTTCTTCAGTTAGCAGTAAAAAACTTAAATTTAAAGGATAATAGCCATATTATCTTTCATGATTATAACTCTAATGAAAAAAAACTTGTGGACGCCTATTGGATCCGTGATATTAATGATATCTACCGGATTAAATACCTTTATCCCTATAATCAGCCTCCTGTAGGGCATTTTATCGATCATTTTAAACGCCAACCTACGGGCGAGCTTGTGATTATAGAAAGTTTCGAACTTCTCTCTTTTCCGGAAATGCGTTTTCACAAACGTGATCTTTTTCAAGGAATAACAAATCCGGAGGATGAATCTCTCTCTGAATTATGGAAGAAACTCCCGCCTTCTTTTCGCATACAAAGCCAGAAAGAATCTCAAAGGGCCTCTGTTTTTTACCATAAAATGATTATACCTTGGTTATGCCTACTAGCGGTTATCGGTATTGCACCCTTCTGCGTGAGGTACTCACGTACTCTTTCTCCTTTTTTTATCTATACTTTAGGTATTTTTGGTTTAGTGGCCATCTATCTTCTCCTTAATGCTGCTCTTGTACTAGGGAAAAGGCAGGTTGTAGAACCCTGGCTAGCTACTCTCTTTCCATTTTTCATCTGCTCAAGCCTAGCTTCTTATAAATACTTAAAACTCTAAATTAAAATCCCTCCCGTTGAGTAGAGAAACATTTTCCAGAGGGCTAGGTAGGTAGGCTTTTTTGAAGCGTATAATAAGGAATATAAAATTTGAATCAATATTGTTAACACTCCGCCAGGCATGCCTGTACCTGTACCCCTAGTGGGCATGTTAGAGTTTGCCTGGAATGTTTGGCGGATTCTCATACGCCTTTAAGCTAACCCTTATGCCCCTCCATACTTTATAAAAGCATCCCTTGAAGTCGATCGGTAGCTTGAAAGGATTGGGTATGCAAGCCTACCTTTATAAGCGTATTACTTAAAATTTCGCCTACAAATTTAGCCTGTTTAGGTGATTCATAGCTATCTAGCAAGCTTAGTACTGCACCAGATAGACGGCTTAAAGCGATAAAATTGGGAATATAAATTTATTTCTTACTTTCATTTTGAACCATTTTCAAAGCTTCCTCAAAGTTTTCTTCCTCTATCTTCATGTATTTGTTAGGATTTTCAGCACTAGTATACTTGTAATCGATAGAAGCACTTATTGAGGAGATCACTCCATAATTTGGATCAAAAATATCGTTTCTGAATTTATCTGCCAAAAATACCCTAACTTCAATATCTCTAGCGCTGAAAGGATAATTTTTTAAGTAAGGTCTAATTTTTTCATGAGTATTGATAATTTGAAGTATTTCTTGTACGCAATCTACAATGATTCTACGTCCCTCTTCTTTAGTTAAAGGGCCCGTTTTTTCAAAGCTTAACGCTAGCATAGTCACCACTCCATCTGGCATACCTATGCCTGTACCAATGGTACGCATGCTATATTTTTTTTGAAGTTTTTTGGAAGCTTTATCTAAAATTTCACCTACAAATTCCGCCTGTTCGGGCTCTTCATAGCTATCCAATAAGCTCAATACGCAACCAGATAATATGAACATTAAAATGATAAAAATGGGAACATGGATTTTATTCATAATTTTTTGTTATTACCTTTTATCTTTAAGAAAAGAGTTAATGTGATCTATTTTTACTTTTTTATACGTAGGGCTTTGGAAAGAGTGGTCATGAAAAGCGGCCCCTGGGCAAGAATTTAAGGTTACTGTGTCGCGTTTACTCCGTATTAAGCCTCCCACATCAATATAAGGGATAGGATCGCGCCAAGCTTCTGCCCGATAGTGATAAGCTTCTTTACAGGAGCCAGCATACATATAAGCTGCTGGAGCAATGGCTAACACAGTAATTTGCTCGTGTAGCTTTTCATCATAACTTAAAAGAGCATTTCTGACATTTATAGCCCCTTGGCTATGGCAAATTTGAAAATACTCTCCGCGTGGATATTCGTCAAAGAATTTATTAAATGTTTCATGATTAACGCGTACTGGAGGCGTAGCTCTATAACATAGACCTAAACCTGATTCAACACAATCGCTAATCAATTAGAGGGCTGAGTAGGCAGGCTTTTTTAAAGCGTATAATAAGAAATATAAAATTTGGATCAACATTGTTACCGTTCCGCCAGGCATGTTCATACCTATAACCCCCTGGTACGCACGTTAGAGTTTGCCTAGAAAGTTTGGAAAAGTCTCATACACCTTTAAGCTGCCCCTCATCCACCTCCCTACTTTATAAAATCATCCCCTGAAGTCGATCGGTAGCTTGAAAGGATTGTATATGCAAGCCTACCTTTATAAGCGTATTACTTAAAATTTCGCCTACAAATTTAGCCTGCTTAGGTGATTCATAGCTATCTAGCAAGCTTAGTACAGCACCAGATAGGTGGCTTAAAGCGATAAAATTGAGAATATAAATTTATTTCTTACTTTCATTTTGAACCATTTCCAAAGCTTCCTCAAACTTTTCTTCCTCTATCTTCATGTATCTGTTGGGGTTTTCAGAAGCGGTAAACATATAGTCTATTTGGGCTTTTGTAGAAGAAAGAGCCCCGAAATGAGGGTAATAAATATTGTAGCCTGAGGGGTCCTTCAGAAAAATTGCAATCTTAATATCATTAGGGGTAAAGGGATAATTTTTTAAGTAGGGTCTAATCCTTTCATGGGTATTGATAATTTGAAGCATTTCTTGTACACAATCTACAATGATTCTACGCCCTTCTTCTCGGCTTAAGGGACCCGTTTTTTCAAAACTTAAGGCTAGCATAGTCACCACTCCATCAGGCATGCCTATGCCTGTACCAATGGTACGCATGTCATACTTTGAACGAAGCTTTTTAGAAGCTTTATCTAAAATTTCACTTACGAACTTCGCTTGTTTTGGTTCTTCATAGCTATTCAATAAACTTAATGCGCAACCCGATAATATGAACATTAAAATGATAAAAATGGGCATATAAATTTTATTCATAAATTACCTAACTTTTTTAATTTCTTTAAAATGGAATCTAAATACTTCTTTATACGTAGGGCTTTGGAAAGAATGGTCATGAAAAGTGGCCCCTGGGCAAGAATTTAAGGTCACTGTATCACGTTTACTTCGTATTAAGCCTCCCACATCAATATAAGGGATAGGATCGCGCCAAGCTTGTGCCCGATAGTGATAAGCTTCTTTACAGGAATCAGCATATATATAAGCTGCTGGAGCAATGGCTAACACAGTAATTTGCTTGCGTAGCTTTTCATCATAACTTAAAAGAGCATTTCTGACATTTATAGCCCCTTGGCTATGGCAAATTTGAAAATACTCTCCGCGTGGATATTCGTCAAAGAATCTATCCCATGTTTCATGATTAACGCGTACTGGAGTCGTAGCTATATAACATAAACCTAAGCCTGATTCCACACAATCGTTAAGCAAATTATGTGTAGCATTATGGATGACATCTATTGAATATTCCCACCCTAATTCTCTAAGGTGGATGGCATTATTAATAGCCTCTAGTTGGGTTGTCATAATGCCATTATGGACACCCAGACGAAAATTTTCTGATTTATTCCCTAGCAATACGGCTAATGAGGAGCTTTCGCTACGAACAAAGCTTCTTTCAAATCTATCTGTAAAGCTAACTCTAGGCAGATTTTTTGTATTTTCACCTTTTCCTCTAATGGGTGTTTTTTCTATTCTATAAGAGGCGCGTTCTTTGCCATACATGATCACACTTTCGCGGTGTTTCTCCCCACGGCTAGGACTAGAACCTCTTAATCCATACAGGTCTCTATCATTTAAAGGATTGTTTAAAAGATAGGCATATAGATTAGGGCCCGCCTCAAAGCTTAAGGGATCGGCAGTTACCCAGCGTGTGGTGGCGGGGTTGTAATAGCGGCGTCCAAAGTAAACAAACTGGGTTTCAGCGTCTACGCGTTTAGAAGAAAAACGCCAAGGGTTGATCGATTGCTTGATAAGCTTATTATTTTTGCCATAGATAGACTCTTGCCCATAAGCGGTATATCGATAAGTTTCTTCTATGGTATGGGTCTTGGCGTTAATCAGTAGGCGGATATTGCCTAACGTGTCATGGATGGGTATGTAAGCCTTACCGTTGAGTTCTAGCAAAACCGAAGCGTCTATTTCAGCTCCTTTACCTCTACCTAATATACGCAATTGCTGAATATTACCTTTAGAGTCACAAGCGCCAATTTCGTTGAGTCCATGGTACAGGTAACGAATTTCTTTCTCAGGTATCCATTTGTTTTCAACTTTAGAGTAGGAATAAAAGGTGCTGCTTAAACGGCGGTTAAGCTCATCATAAGCATAGGTGACCTGATGAGTAGGAGTATGAATGGCAATCAAGCGATCTAATGCATCGTAAGATAAGTTTAAAGAGCCTTTACGTATAAGGTTGCCATTTAGGTCATAGACATGTGGGTCTAAGCCATCATGAAGGAGCTGATTGAGAGCATTAACGGTATGGGGACGTTTATTTTTCTCCACCATATTATTGAGGGAGTCGTAGCGATAAATATGATCTACTAGGCCTTTTTCCGATTGGAGCTGATATAAAGCATCGTATGTATAGGTACTGTTTACCTTGCCTACTGGGTCGAGGGTTGTTCTTTTTAAAAGATTGCCCACTTGATCAAAACCATCTTCAGGAATATCCTCTTTTAAGTACTTAGACGAAATGCTAATCAGGCGAGGACTTGCATCGTAAGCATATTGAATTGTGCCTGCTTCAGCCATCAATTTAGCCTCTTCTAATGCCCCCGAAAGATTGTAATGCTGATAAGTGTGTCGATAAGGGCCTCGGCTAATTTGATGAAGGTAAAGTGATTTGTAAGAGTATTGGATGGAAGAATGGTCTGGAAGTATAATTTCCTGGATCCTATCTAAATGATCGTAACTATATTGTTGAGTTAACCCATGGAATAAAGTTTCTTGGACCAAACGTTTATTTTTATCGAAAATACGCCTGGTAGACTTTCCTGTATGCTTATCCTCCACACCCACAACATTAGAGTTAGCATCATAAGTATAATGGTAATGCAAAGAGTTATCGTTAGAGGAAAAAGAGGTAAGGCGACCTAGCCAGTCATAGGCGTAGTGCA
>NZ_JSDQ01000076.1:0-20772 GCF_000813665.1 Neochlamydia sp. EPS4
TAGGATAACGCCCATAGGGTCGCGACGAATTTCAAAGCGAACATGCCCGCAGCTATCATGTTCCTGAAAAAAAGATTGGCCTATGGCGTCGATGGTTTCTTTAGCATATACATATTGGCCCTCTTGATTAAGGTGAAGATAATAAAAGAGGGTGCGTGTGGTATGTCCTTGAGGATCAACAATACTTTCAACATCCCCATAGGCATTATAGTGGGTAAAGGTGATAACAGGCTGTGATTGATGATAAGAAATTGTTTGAATAGGCTGGCCTTGCTCGTTGTAAAGATAGCCTATTTTAGTTAAAACCTGTCCTTCAGCATCCTCGGTCCGCTCTTCGATAAGGCGATCCTTAACATCATACTCTTTAACGTTGGCAATATAGTCCTTTTCTTCGGGACCAAAATATTCCAAAGTCTTAGCGAGCCGTTGGCAGGCATCATATTGATAAACAGTTTTCGCCTCATTTTTCGCCATGCTGGCCAGACGGCCAGCAGCATCGTATTGATAATAAGTAAACTGCCCTCCAGCATCCATTTCGGCTATCTTATGAAAATGATTGTAATGAGTAGTGGTTTCGCTAAGCTTTTCCCCTGTAGGAGCAAAAGTTATTTGCCGACAAGCTCTTCCTAAATAATCATAATCTGTCTGGGTAACCACTCCATTTAAAGCGATGCTTTTAGCCAGATATCCCTCAAGGGTATATGCATTTTTTTCGGTAGACCCATCAGGGTATTGGATGAGGAAGGGCTGGCCTCGGATATTATAATTAAAGTTTGTTTTAAAACCTCGACGATCAGTTTTACAGATAGGATTATCGGCAATATCATACTCAATACATTCAAAAGGCTGATAAGAATTACCGTCGGAATCTAATAGCTTTGGATAAATGGTTTTAGTTAAACGTCCACAATGATCGTAAGTGTATTGAGTGGTCTCTCCCTGCCAATTGGTCATCGCTACTTTTTGGCTAAGGCCATTATAAGCATAATGCGTCACTAATGTCTGATCAGCATGAATATCTTTAGAACAAATGCGTCGATTAGAAAAGTCATATTCATGCACAGTATGATAATCTTTGCCAGGGTATTGCTCAAAAATAAGGTTGTCGTTTTCATCGTATTGATAGAAAGAGGTATGCCCTAAAGCATTAGTCTCTTTAAGGATATTTCCATGGGCGTCGTAATCCCAATGCAAAGTAAAGCGAGGCTGCCCGTTACTATCAAAATGTGTTTGCTGGGTTATACGCCCTTGATGATCATGAAAATTTTGCGTTTTTTGCAGTAAAATCTCTTCTTTAAGGGCAAGGTCTAAATACTTTTCTTCGATAATTTCAGGTAAACCCACAGGAAATTGCTCGCGATAGCTTGTATAGACACTATGGCGCTCTGTAACACCTGCCAGATCCTCTTCTTCTAAAGTATGCCCATCATCATAAACATAGCGAGTGATTGAACCATTGCTGTTATAAGTATAAAATTCGCGATAGATAATTTTGTTATTCACGCGCATGAATTTTTTATGGAGTAAAGCAGATTTAGGGTAATAGACGTAAACGATCTCTTTACATCCATCTTGCTCGCGTAATAAGTGGTTATATCCATCATCACTATACTCATAAGTGCGAATGTAGCTGTCATATTGTCCTGCTATAGGAATACCTTCTTTATTCAGCACAGGGCCCTTTGCATTCCCTGTAAGATTTCCAAGCAGCCATTCATGTTTTATATTTCCATTTTTGTCATAATCGTAATAGCGGCTGCTTAGTAAGTTACCCTGGCCATCTTGTAGGGTTTTAGTTGTTAAACATCCCTCTAAAATTGGCAAAGAGCTCCAAAAAAAACTTTGCGTGCGATAAAGATTAGCGTCTAGCAGCTTATCGATGCCTGTTAAGCGTCTTTTTGAGTCATAATGATAGCGAGTTTCTTGGTTATGAAGATCGAGCACACGGGTCGTCCCACCTGGATAGCTATAAATACGACTTTTACGGTTGATAAAGTTTACCTCGTAGTAAAAGCGATGGGTAGGGTGCAGGGTTTGATCTGTTCCTACAGCAGCTTTTAAACAAGATACACGTTCATAAGGGGAAGTACATCCATCGTAAAAAGTTAAAGGTTTTTTAGTATAAGCGTAAGGGTTGGTTTCATCATAATATTCAATTTGCTTGCAGCGACCATTGGGTAGGACTTTTTGTTTCATGCGGTGGGTAGTATCATCGTAAGAATAGCAAATTTTGGGAGCGTGAGTAGAAATCACTTGATGAAGGTCATGTCTGGCCGGATAATTGCTAAAAAGATATTCGCAGCTTCCGCTTTTATCTTGATTAGCATAGGCTACCATGCGGGGATTAAGCTTAAAATTATCATATTCAAAGTGAATCTTTCCTAAATCTTGCTGGAGGCTATTGGTATTACTTATCTCATCAATTTTCCACCCTAAAGGGGATTTTTGATAGGTATACTGCGTCTTAATTCCATAAGGTTTTTGTTCATAACTAAGCCCATGTTGATAGCGAATCTCAGTCAGGGAAAGTCGCGTGCGCTGATCAACACCAAAATATTTAAGGCTTTTTGAACCATCTCTTAAGTACACGGCGAAAGTACCTGGTTTAGGAGAAATAATTTGCATCTGAAGATTATGAGGATTGCTTTTCCCGCTGATGAATCCTTTAGAGCAATTGGTCAACCCCTGACTGTAATTGGTTGCATTGATGAAAAGGGTGCGCCCAATTAGGGTATTGGTATATAAAGTCTTCATGCCTTTTTCTTCGTGAACAACTCTGTTTAAGCTGCCGCCAAGCATTTCTACATTTTCTGGCTCGTTAATACTCCAGCCGCTGGTATGGGTGTAAATACGCTCTATATAGAGAGGATCAGGACCTGGACTCCATACATCAATGGCACAATCGATAAAAGTACCCGTGATGACGTTAACGCATCCGTCTACCATAGCTGAAGGCTCTCCACCTAAAGTGGCGATATTTTGCTCGCCTATAAGTGCTTCTTGAGGTGAATTAAAGTTTGCCAAGCCAACGGGTTCTTCAGTAGCTTGAAGAGGTAAGCAAACACTGTACAAGAAAAAAATAAAAAGAAAATTTAGCATGCTATTTTCCCAAAAGATAAAAATTTTCTTATACAAAGGAAGCTGTTTGGTATCAATAAAATTTTAATTTACCTTACGCAGACATAGAATTTTTCTGTAAAGTTTGCAATTCTTGATAGGCCATCTGATTAGCTTTAAGGATTAGTCTATCTCCTAGAGCAAAATGATTAAGTGAAGTTTTGATTTTAAGAAATTCAAGCTTGCAATAAGCGATAAAAGAGGCAAAAATATGGTCTCTTTGAGAACAAACGATTTTGGTTGGAGACTTCTCAAGGCTAGTATTTTGCTTTATCGATTGGTGATACTCTTCTACCTTTCATCGTTTGTGATAGATTTCATAGATGCGGTCAGCCTCATGATTTAGGTCGTTAGTTCCAATGGGGAGAATGCCTGTAGAACCGTCTTCGTTTTTGAAGATCTTTGTAATTAGAGCTACGGGGAAGGCTAGTCCTTTAAGCCAAACTGTCCTTTTATTTCCTCTTTGAAATTAAACGTATTTAAATTTTGATACTGACCTTTTGTCCTTTGTTCTTCAGAGAAAGGTGTCCTTGCAGTGAGCATGCTTAACGAATAGCCTTCAAATTTGAGAATGTCTTGTTTATCAATGGCCTGGCTGTTTCCAAGAATGAAAATCAGGAACGAAATTTATTTAAGTAAACTTCCTAATGGGATATTATGTGTGCATGGACATGTTAGAAAAAATTAAAAAAATCGAAGCTCTGATTGCGAGCAGCAAAAGTGAAGGTGAAAAGCATGCTGCTACCCTTGCTAAAAACCGTATTTTAGAACGACATAAGCAGGAACCAGCTGAAAAACCTCTTGAATATACAATTCACCTTAGAAACGAGTGGAAGAAAAAACTGTTTGTTGCTCTTTGCAATAAGTTTCAAATTCGGCCGTACCGTTATAAAAGACAGAAAAGCACAACAGTTATGCTTCGAGCAGATCCAACCTTTGTTAACAATACACTATGGCCAGAATTTAATAAATATGCGGCATTGCTAGAAGATTTAGTTCAAGACATTATCGATGACTTAATCAATAAGATTCATGATGTCAAAGAGGAGGAGCTTGTGATTGCAGGAGAGTTGCCCGAAGCTCCTTAAGTCTTTTTTCATAGACCCAAGGGAGTCAAAGTTTCGGATTCCGGTAAACATCTTTTTAGTATTGTTGAATTGCAATTAGAAAATTGTAGGGAGTTGACATGATTGAGAGCGCTAGTTTCCATCACGCTCATAAGGATGTCGGCAATTTTAGCTCCAGTTTCATTGCGAAAGAAATATGCAATTTTGCGATTTAGAGCAGTTTTTTTCATCATTCGCTCTGCGATATTATTAGTTAAAGGGACTCCAGGAATACGCAAAAACAGGGTAAATACTTCCCAGTAGTTATTTAGATAGGAAATCGCTTTACCCATAAGGCTGCTACAATATTTCTTTATTCTATTCATCAAAAAATAATAGATAAATAATCATAAAAATTCTGATAAATGCTGCACAAAAATTAAAGTCTAAAACCTACTTTTTCCTATAACCTTTTTGAAGGTGCCTACCTGAGGTACAAGAGATTTATCAAAAAGACTTCTCTACCTTGAATTTCTATGATGAATAAGTTATAGTGCCTCTAACCTACTTACTGACTGGCTATGGATCCATTTGACCTAAGACTCTGGGAAGGCTTTTCTGCAGCCCTATCTGGCCCTTGTATAGGCTCCCCTATTATTGATCAAATTTGTATCGACTCTCGCTTAATTTCCTCTCCCCATTCACTATTTGTAGCTTTACCAGGACAAGTTGAAGATGGTCATACTTACATTGAACAAGCAGCAATAGCAGGTGCACGCTTCGCAATTGTACGCGATAATTGGCAACCAGCCAAGCTACCTGCTATTAATCTTTTACGTGTATCAGATCCTTTAAAAGCTTTCCAGGAGATATCCACAGCCTATCGACATCAACTTAAGTCCTTTATAGTCGGCATCGCTGGTACGCATGGTAAAACAATGGTTAAAGATTTGCTACAGGCGATGATAGCACCTACCAAAAGAGTAATAGCATCTCCTGGTAGCTTTAATAGTCAGGTGGGCGTACCTTTAAGCATTCTCAACATCTCTCAACAGCATGAGATTGCGCTGATAGAAGCAGCGGTATCACAAGATAATGAAATGAATCGTTTAGCAAAAATTATTCATCCTCAAGCATGTATACTTACTCATTTAGGCAAAAAACATCTGATCACTTTCGGCAATCATCAGGCCCTTATAGCAGAAACTGTTAAGCTTATAACTATCCCTCCTGAAAATAAATGGGTCCTTATCCCTGAAACTCCTTTTCTCAAGCCTTATTTAAAGCAAATTAAAGCTAATTACTATTTTTGGAATAAAGAAACTCCTTTTCTTCCTCATGCTCATCTTTTAAGCAAACCTTACGATGCAGAGATGCAATATGGCATTAAATTCCCTTGCGGAGCTTATTTAGAAGAAAGGGTTAATGCTGGCTTCTATTATTTTATGGATCTTCTTAACATTTCAGTTAAAGCTGCCTGGCTCCTGGGAGTCTCTGCTGAGGTAATTAAAGAAGTTCTTTATAATTACATACTAGAGCCAATGCGTACAGAAATATGGAAGTCGCCAATAGGCGCAACATTTATCAATGAGACTTATAGCTCTGATCCTCAATCTGTTGATCAAGCCCTTAAACATTTTGAGCACTCCTCTAATGAACAGCGTAGAATATTTATTTTTGGTGGCATACGAGGAAAAAAAGAAAATAACACCTCGGAATATAGGCGCATAGGCCATGCTCTGATAAAAAATAAAGTACAAATGCTAGCTTTAGTAGGCTCACATAATTTTCAAGAAATCATTAACATAGCTAACAAAGCAAAAAATCCTTTAGAAATTTGCCATTACAATACTTATCGCGATGCCCTTGAGCAGATGCAAGCCCATATACAATGCAATGACTATGTAGTCATCAAAAATGAACGTAAAGAATCATTAAATAATTTAATAGAAATTTTCAATGATAGTATAGCCAGCAATCAATGTTTTATAAATCTTGCTGCTATACAATCCAACATTGCAACCATCCGCCATAAGATAGGAGCTAACACGCGCCTTATGGTGATGGTTAAAGCATTAGCGTACGGCACCGAGGAAATACGCATAGGAAAATTTTTATCCACCTGTGGAGTTGATATCTTGGGCGTTTCGTGTGTAGATGAAGGGGTAGTCCTTAAAAGAGCTGGAGTTAAGCAATCAATATTTGTGATCCATTCTTCTATTTATGAAATTGCAAAAATTGTTAAATGGGAGCTGGAAGTGGGGGTAAGTGAAAAGGAATTTATTACTGCCCTAGCAAGCGAGGCTTCTAAACAAAATAAAAGCATTCGAGTACACTTGCATGTTGATACAGGAATGAATCGCCTAGGGTGCCCAGCTAACAACGCGTTAGAGCTTGCGACTTTAATCAAAAATTGCCCTCATCTTATTTTAGAGGGCTTAATGACTCATTTTGCCTGTTCTGATGACCCCAAGCAAGACTCTTTTACATTGGCTCAAGCGCGGAGCTTTGATGCGGTTATTGCCCAGCTAAAAAAGCATCAGATTGCAGCTAACTATTATCATGCCTCAAACTCAAGCGCTGTTGTTAGATTCGATTTTAATCAGTATAACATGGTTCGCGTGGGTTTAGCTATCTATGGACTCCACTGCTCCGAAGCCGCCCGCCAAGCAATGGAATTGCGACTATCTCTTACGCTTGTTTCAAGGATTGCAGGCATTAATTATTGCAAAGCAGGCGATACCATTAGCTATGGCCGCAGCTACCTCGTCGAACGGGATAAACAAAAAATCGCTGTTCTTCCTATTGGCTATTTTGATGGCCTTCATCGCCATTACAGTGGAAAAGGGCATGTTCTTATTCGAGGGCAAAAAGCCCCTATGGTAGGAAAAATCTGCATGGATTTTATGATGGTAGATGTTACGGATATTGAAAATGTAGCCATTGGGGATCCAGTATTGATTTTTGGAGAAGATGAGTATGGCCAATATCTTGCTCCTGAAGAAGTAGCTTTACAAGGAGATTCGATTGTCCATGAATTGATTACCTGCTTAGGACCTCGTATTCAGCGAATATTTATCCATGAAGAAACTAACAAAAAAAGCTAACTCTCTTGCGCAAGAAGCTGATGAAGTGCCTTTTCAAGGTTACTATGGAGAAACGTATAGCCAGAATTGATTAATTTCGAGCATGAAACGCGCTGACTGGATAAAAGCAGCTCTTCGGCTTTTTCACCCAACAGGACCCGTAAGACAAAGGTGGGAAGAGATAAAATGGTAGGTCGGCCGAATGCTTTTCCTAACATTTTAATAAATACATGATTAGTGACAGGGTGCGGAGCCACCACATTAATAGGACCTTTCAATTTTTCTGCTTTCAAAATATGTAAAAACACAGCAAGCACATCTTCTAAGCTTATCCAACTCATATACTGCTGTCCCGATCCAATTCTACCACCTACTCCCCATTTGAATCCTAACAACATTTTAGCTAAAGCCCCCCCTTTAGTACTAAGGACGATTCCAAAACGCAGGCACGCTACACGCACATCCATAGCTTCTAGGTCCTGAGTAGCTTTTTCCCATTCTTCGCAAACGTGAGCTAAAAATCCAGTACCATTGGAACTCTCTTCAGTCAGAAGAAGCCCTCCCCTGTTCCCATAATAACCTATCGCAGAAGCATTAATATAAAGCTTGGGAGGATTTTTTAAGCGAAGAAGACAACTTGCAAGGGTACGTGTTGCCTGAAGACGGCTTTCAATAATGGACTTCTTTTTAGCTTCTGTCCACCGTCCTTTGAAAATATTATCACCCGCTAAATTAATAATTCCTTTGATGCCCTCTAGGTCGTTATCACTAATGTCTCCTTTTTCAGGAGCCCAGCTTATTTCATTTCTATCTAAGCCTGTATTTTTGCGCACTAGTATCTTTACATCATGGCCTGCTTGCATGAGGGCTAAGACTAAATTTTTTCCTATAAACCCGGACGCACCAGCAACCAAAATTTTCATTAAAACTCCTTTAAGCTTACCTTAAATAAGGTCACAGGCATCGTTTGGCATCCAGTGGCGCTCTTTACCCTCCCATTTAATATTACAGCCTATAGGATTTGTTAAAGGTGCAGTTACAGATCCACCCGCCAGATGTTCTGCTATGGCCCTTTCCAAATCATTTTGCTTCACCTTAGAAGTATCTCTGGGACTGTCAACTCCCCTACCCGTATAAATGAGCTTGCGCTGTTGATCAAAAACAAAAAAATGAGGGGTGCGCAGGGCCCCATAGGCTTTAGCTACTTCCTGAGAAGCATCGTGAAGATAATGCCAAGGAAAATGATGGGTTTGCATTCTCTCCTGCATATGTTCAAAGGAATCGGCAGGAACGGTGGCTGCGCTATTGGAGTTAATGCCTACAAAAACTACTCCCTCATTTTTAAACTTTTCAGCTGTCTGGCGAGTCACTTCATCGGATCCTGTCACGTAAGGACAATGATTGCATGTAAAGAAAATGACTAGCATAGAAGCAGAGTTAAGATTCTTTAAGGAATAATTTTTTCCATCTGTAGCTGGCAAGCAAAAATCTGGAGCCGAGGCTCCTATAGGTAGAGTAAATGGCATAAATAAAGCCTTTTTTAAATTTTATTTGAGTATCAGAAAAAATTTAAAAAAAGTCAATTTTATCTTACATTCCTCAGCAAAAAAAACAATTAGGAATTTTGAAGGTTAATCGAGTAAGATGTTTTCTTTAAGGGACTAAACTAAACGGCTAAAAGTTATGCAGATAGATACGCAAAACGTCGATCATTTAGGATTGGTAGCTGGAATGTGTGAGGAGATAGGGTTAGTTGGCCTTATTGATCAAGCAGTAGGGAACCAGGCGAAGAATAAGCATTTAACCTATGGGCAAGCTGTTAAATGCATGATTTTAAATGGATTGGGATTTGTAAGTCGGACGCTTTACATGTATTCTGAGTACTTTGAAGACAAACCCATCGATCATTTGCTAGGTACACCAGTCATTCCCGAGCAAATTGATGATAATGTTTTAGGGAGAGCGCTGGATAAGTTATTTGAATTGGGAGTGACCGAGCTTTTTACTAAGATAGCTCTGCATACAATCAAAGTGCTTGGCATCCAAGTAAAAAGTTTACATTTGGATGCAACAAGTTTCCATGTAGATGGAAACTATGAGAGCCTATTAGAACAAGGAGAAGCGTGCATTCGTCTAGTGCAAGGCTACAGTAGAGACCACAGGCCTGATTTAAATCAAGCCGTCTTGCAACTTATCACCTCCAATGAAGGCAATATTCCTTTATACATGCAAGCTGCTGATGGCAATAGCAGCGATAAAACAGCCTTTACGCAAATTGTTGGCGAACATCTTAAAAGCTTTCGGCAAGCCGTAGAGAATCGTTATATTGTAGGAGACAGTGCTCTTTATACGCCAGCTACCTTACAAGTTTTTAAAGAAGAACAAAGCTTATTTGTCACGCGTGTGCCCATGCAAATCAAAGAGGCTAAAGAGCTCATATTTGAAGTGACTTACGACAAGACGGTAGAAATAACAGAAGGCTATCGAG
Source organism: Neochlamydia sp. EPS4 (assembly GCF_000813665.1). Classification (NCBI taxonomy): domain Bacteria; kingdom Pseudomonadati; phylum Chlamydiota; class Chlamydiia; order Parachlamydiales; family Parachlamydiaceae; genus Neochlamydia; species Neochlamydia sp. EPS4. The sequence continues at coordinate 9,738 of NZ_JSDQ01000076.1, forward strand.
CTTTTGAGAGCACCTCCTGCTATGCCGGTGTGGAACAAAGATGGGTAGTTATTTTTAGCCAAGCGGCCTATCAAAGAGAATGCCGCACTTTAGCCAAGCATTATCTTAAGGGCAGTGAAAAAGAATCTAAAGCTTTTTTTAAGTTTATAAAGCAAGAGTTTTCTTGTCCAAATGATGCTAAGCGCCAATTAGATAAGCTTGTAAAAAAGCTTAAATATATACAGATTATAGAGCCTCAAGTTATAGCAACTCAAAAGCATACTACATCTGGTCGGCCAAAAGCTGGGCAAGCACCTTCTATACTTAGCTATCGCCTAGAAGGTACAGTAGCCTGCTCTTTACTTAACAAAGCAGAGTTAGAGAGGAGCAAAGGATTTTTCATCTTAGCAACTAATGACATGGACGTAAATACTTTTCCTGCTCAAGAGTTATTGAAAACATACAAAGCACAGCAAAGTGTAGAAAGAGGATTTAGATTCTTGAAAAGCCCCGATTTCCTTGTCTCTTCTTTCTTTTTAAAAAAGCCAGAAAGAATAGAAGCTCTTTTAATGGTAATGACTCTATGCCTTTTAGTCTATTCTGCGCTTGAATATAAAATTCGAGAAAAATTGCGAGAAAATGGTGAGAACTTCTTAAATCAGCTTAAGAAACCTACGCAAAAGCCAACCACACGCTGGGTGTTTTTCTGTTTCCTAGGCCTCCATATGGTCTTTATTGACCATAAAAAATTGCAAATTACCAATCTGAAAGAACGCCATAGAATTATCCTTAGATGCTTAGGGCCTCCTTACCAAAAATTCTATTATTCTGAAATGTGGTGAGAAATCACGGTTTATATATAGAGCATGGTGTAAATAATCGATTAAGCCTATGAGCTTTCCTCAATTCTCTTTCAAAAACTGTTGATAAAGCAAATGCACTATTTTCCTAAATAATTTTGCTAAAGAGAAAGTGTGGACAAGAATTAGAATGAATTGTAGAGCAAAAGAATGGATAAGCTAGTTTTTTATTTCTTGAAAAGCTGCCAGAGCTTTTTCACGGGCTTTTGCATGATCCACAATAGGCTTGGGGTAAGTAACTCCTAGCTCTATGCCAGCCTCTCTTAATGTTTTTTCTGGGGCTTCCCAAGGCTTATGAATCCATTCATTAGGTAAAGCGGCAAGTTCTGGCACCCACTGCCGCACAAAATCTCCATTGGGATCAAATTTTTCTCCCTGCGTGATGGGATTGAATATTCTAAAATAAGGCGCGGCATCCGCCCCACAACCTGCCACCCACTGCCAGCCTAAGGTATTATTGGCTAAATCTGCATCCACAAGAGTATCCCAGAACCAAGCAAAGCCTTCTTGCCATGCTATCAATAGGTCTTTGACTAGAAAAGAACCTACAATTAGCCGTAAACGATTGTGCATCCATCCGATTTCCCACATTTGCCGTATCCCTGCGTCAACAAAAGGATAGCCAGTCTGGCCTTTCTGCCATGCTTTTAAATGATCAGGACTATTGTCCCAAGGAAATTGATTAAACTCTTCTCTTAAAGGTTCCTTAGAAGTTTGAGGAAAATGATAAAGAAGGTGATAAGCAAATTCTCTCCATCCTAATTGCCGCAAATAGGCTTCGACTCCTTCTTTACTAAGATCGCACTGCTCTTTAATGGTATGCCAAATTGTACGAGGGCTTATCTCGCCAAAATGCAGGTAAGGAGAAAGGCGTGAAACTCCTGGCAAATCGGGCCTATCTCTTAGATCCTTATATTCGTAAATAGAATTTTTTATAAAATCCATTAGAGCTTTTTTTGCATTTAAAGATCCAGGCTTCCATGTGCCTTGAATACCTTTATCCCAGTGAATATGAGGAAGAAGGTTAAGCTCATCGATATGCATGCTATCAACCTGAACAGAAAGAAGCTTTTTCTTAGATTCCCAGGCAAGAGGAAGTGGAGGCTCAGGCAATTTTTGACAAGCTTTCCAAAAAGGAGTAAAAACTTGAAAAGGCTTTTTTTCTTTGTTGAGATTAGTCCAAGGCTCGAAAAGCAAGCTACTATTAAAACTTTTAGTTTCGATGCCTAATTCATGAAAATGACTTTTTAAGAGCGCATCCCTTTTAATAACGGCCGGTTCATAACGCCTGTTCCAAAAGATGGATGTGCTACCAGTAGACTGGCAAAGTTCTTCTAGAATTTTTTGCGTATTGCCTGCACAGATAATTAAATGTAAATCATTTTTTAACAATTCATCGGCTAGACTTTGTAAAGAGTGATGCAACCACCAGCGTGAGGCAGCACCAGGCGGCCAATCCCCTTCTTCCTCGGGAGAATAAATGTAAACAGGAAGAATAGAGGCTCCTTTTTGAAGGGCAGCCTGTAATGCAGGATTATCCTCTAAACGAAGATCTTGTCTAAACCAAATAATAGTAGAATCAATCATACCTAATTTATAAATTAAAGGTTATTTAGATGCAACGCCTACTTCTATCTACAAAATATAAAGGTGGTTATTTTCTTTTTACAAGTAATTGTAAAGAAGTAGATTAAATAACCTTTGAGCAAAATAGGATTATCAACATCAAGCTTAAGGCTCATCGTAGAAATAAACGAAGAGCTAATAAAAAAACATTTATCTCTTCACAAGAATATTTGTGCATTTTAAATATTTTTCTATTTTGTTCATTTTTTAGCGAAATGAGTTTTTAGATTGTGGGTTACACTTGTGATATTTAACCAAAAACCGCATGGTTACCTATCGCCTGCCTATCTATTATGACCAGCCAAAGCCATACATAAAGTGCTAATTTTTTTTGATTCAATTGGGGGCCAAATTAAATGGGTGCTGTGCAAGCGTAATCTTAGATAGGCATAGACGAGCAAGCAGGGATTCAATTTTTTCCTATGCATATTAAAATTTATATGCTTTTTTAGTTATAAGAGCAATGATCCTTAAAAATTCATCATGCGGTTAAAATTAGATCTTTATAGATATGAGAAGGGAATGGAACAGTAAACGAAATAAGAGAATAACGCGACTGGCTATTTAAAAAGCAAAAAAATTAAAAAAATAATAATTAAACGTTTATTTATAGAAATTAAAATTAGTATTCATTTAATATGATTTATCAATATTTAATAATAACATAAAAAGATTACAAGTAATATTACAAACCTCTTGAAATACCCTAAAGCTAAAATCAGGATAAGCGCATGAATGTAGAAAATTTACCTATTACACCTTTCATCTTTACTGCGTTTAAGAAAATAGAAAAAGAAAAGCAGCCTTATCTGAAACTAGGCCCTTATGCAGAGATTAGCTTAAAAATTTTCAAAAAATTAGAAAAGCAAGACTTATGCAAAGCACGATTGGTTTGTAAAGAGTGGAAGGAGCTAATTGAGCAAACTGAGGAATGGAAAAGTTTTCATGCAAAAAAAGTGAGAACTAACTCACCAACAGAAAAGCAACAAGCTAACTTAGCTCTTAGCCAATGGGATAAGCATAGAATAGCTGAGTGCTTATGGCAGAATTCTTCAGCTATTATTAGTGAGTCCATGATAGCAAAAGTGAACACCGCCGCCAATTATCTAAGCAAAGAAGAATTTGAATTAAAAGGTGTTCCCAGTGATGGTAATTGTTTTTTTAGCGCTTTTTTAGGAAGTTATGCTTGCCTTTCTAGGAAAATTCCTTTGCTAGACGATCAAGAAAACAAAATTTCTTATTTAAGGAAAGTGCTTTCAAGCATCATCAGGCATACGAACAACGAAAGAGCAGAAGAAATAATAGGAAAAGGAACTTGGGTAAGCGGCTTAGGTGAAGGAGATCTGCTAGCCTCGGCTTTATCTATTCCTATACGATTGGTGACAGTTAATGAGGAACATTTGATTTGTGGCGTTAATGATATGCTTATCCTCCCAAGACAGGGAATAGCTGCAGATGAGACAGCCCAAGAATGGGGCACTATTCCTGATGAAGAAAGACCTAAAGAATATATCCTCATTGTAGATTTAGGAGGCCATTTTATTTATGCTCAAAAGCCTTCAAAGCCGGATCACTTTCTTCTTGTAGAATCAGCAACTTCCTCTACTCTTCTTTCAGGTGAAAAACCTTCTTTTTCTCTTCATATAGAAGCTAGAATGAATAAAGTTAAAAGATTTTCCCTTACAGAACAGGATTTTAATGAGGCTGGTAAGCAAGAAGTATTTGATCCCTCCAATCCTTTAGCTACCCTACCCTTAAGAATTTTCCAACGGATTTTCCTCTCTTTCAACAGTTTAAACGATGATGAATTAAGGAAGGTTCTTAATGCTAAAAGCTGTGCTCGCGTGTTTAAGCAGCACCTACCCAGCAAGGTTCAGTTGTTGATACGTTATCAACCTCAAAAATTGCCAGAGTATCTTGATAGAATTGCTGAGTATCTAGACAAAATTGTTTATTCTATAGAGGAAAGCAATAATTTTTTAATAAAGTTTAAGTTAGAAGAAGCAGAAGAAGCCTATACGCTAGCTTTAAAGCTCGCCGTTCAAAAAAATGATCCTATCCAAGAAAGTTTCTGCATAGAAAAATTAGGGGATGTTTATATAGGCAAAGGCACCCCTAAAACGCTTTTGCAAGCGGCAGGACTTTACAATTATGCTTTACGCCTTGCTCCTCCACAACGGCGAAAAATTCTTAGGAATAGACTCTCACACGTACAAAATTTACTTGTTAAACAATGTAAAGGCCAACCTTTTAGTTCCACGATCATCGAGAAACAATTTGAACGTAATCGCAACAACTTGAAAAAATTGAGAGAAGAAATAGAGAAAAAAATTCAAGCTCTGCCAGAGAATCCTTCTTACCAAAAGGTGAGCGAGCTTTATGGTGAGATAGCTCACCAAATAAAAATTTTCTTTGGGCAGCTCACAATACAGGCCTTGCATCAATTAGACACCGCACCTTGTGAATATGCCATGATAGGCTTTGGCTCTTTAGCTAGAGAAGAAATGACCCCTTATTCTGACTTAGAATTTGGTATTCTTATCCAAGAAGACAATCCTATAAATAAAAAATATTTTAGCAATCTAACCAATCTACTTCACTTAAAAGTGATTAACTTAGGAGAAACTATTCTTCCTGCTCTAAACATTCCCTGCCTAAAAACGATAGATTTTTTTGATGGCATTACGCCACGAGGCTTTGCCTTCGATGGAGCAGGAGTAGAAGGAAAAGGTTGCAAAACTCCTTTCGGCAATGGTAAAACATTTGAGCTTATCAAAACTCCTGAGAAAATGGCTCAATATATTGCTAAAGATGAGGAAGGACAGTGGTGGCATGATAAAGAGCCACATCTTCCTATGGAGCTTTTAACCTTTACCCATCTAACAGGTAATCCAGAATTAACTCGGCAATATAGGCAAAAACTTCAGAAAAAACTTGATATTTTTTGCCAAGCAGATCTTAGCCTTCGGGAGTACTTAGCCAAGCAACACCTTGTGGTAGCTGATATGGAAGCTTTTAATCCAGGAATGAGCGATTTAAGTAGGCAAGGAATGCTTTTTAAAGTTAAAAATGATTTTTATCGCTTTCTTCACTTGGCATTGGATCGGCTGGCACTTCTTAAAAAAGTATCGGCTTCCAATACCTTTATTAGGATTGATAAATTAAAAGAGCTAGGAGTTATAACGAATGGCGCTACTGAAAAATTAAGAGAATGGATGAATATAGTGCTATTTATGCGCCTTAAAACCTATTCGCATTATCAAGCACAGCAAGAGATGATGAATCCGCTGATTAAACCCTTTGGCTTTGACGAACCGGGACTCATCAAGAAGCAGTTTGCTTTAGATCAGGAAGCCTTGGAAAAGATAAAAAAAATATGTCAGATTTTTATTCCTTTTTATCAAGCGATGCAGGATTTTTTAGCAGGCAATGAAGAGACACTTCAATCTTCAGAATTAAATGATGATTCATGCCAAACTCAAGGAGATATAGCTTTAAGACTTTGCCAAATAGATGAGGCAAAAAAGTGGTATCGCCTAGCAAAAAAAGCAGATTTAAAAAATTCTAAAATATTTAATACTCTTGGGATCATTTATGCTAGCAAAGGAAATCTGAATAAAGCAGCTAAATATACCCAACAAGCGCTTGCTATTGATCAAAATCCAGATAATAAAATTAATCCTAATATAGCAATCTATTATAATAATTTAGGCCAAATTTACCGAGAGCAAGGCAATTTAGCAAAAGCAATTGAGCATTATCAAAAAGCGCTAGATATTAAGAGAAAGCTGTTGGGTGAAAATCATCCCAGCATAGCAAATAGTTACAACAATTTGGGAGCAATTTATGAGGAACAAGGAAATTTAACAAAAGCACTTGAGTATTCACAAAAAGCGCTAGATATTAAAAAGAAGCTTTTTATTGAAAATCGTCCTGATATGGCAACTATATATAATAACCTAGGAGCAATCTATCAGCGCCAAGGAGATTTAGCTAAAGCAGCTAAATATATAAAAAAAGCGGGGGTCATTGCCACTGAGTTATTTGGTGATAATCATTATAAGATAGCAATACATCACAACAATTTGGGATTGTTTTACCGAGAACAAGGAAATTTAATAAAAGCATCTGAGCATATCCTGAAAGCACTTGCCATTTTCGGTAAGTTATATGGTGAAAATCATCCCATGGCATCTACAGCCTATCACAATCTGGGCCGAATCTACAAAGAACAAGGCAATTTAACACAGGCGGTAGAATATACTAAAAAAGCTCTTGCAATTTGCTTTAAGCTTTTTGGGGAAAATCATCCTGATGTGGCAACCTCTTATAATAGTTTAGGCCAAATTTACCGAAATCATGGCAATTTAGGGCAGGCGGCAGAATATACTAGCAAAGCTCTTGCCATTTTCCTTAAGCTTTTTAGTGAAAATCATCCTGCTGTGGCAACCTCTTATAATAATTTAGGCCTCATTTACCAAGATCATGGCAATTTAGGACAAGCGGCAGAATATACTAAGAAAGCTGGTGCTATTTTCCTTAAGCTTTTTGGGGAAAATCATCCTGCTGTAGCAACCTCTTGCAATAGTTTAGGCCTCATTTACCAAAAGCAAGGCAATTTAGAAAAGGCTGTAGAATATACTAAAAAAGCTCTTGCCATTTGCCTTAAGCTTTTTGGGGAAAATCATTATGAGGTGGCAACCTCTTACAATAATTTAGGCCAAATTTATAAAGAGCAAGGTAATTTAGAGAAAGCGGTAGAATATACTAGGAAAGCTCTTGCGATTTGTCTTAAGCTTTTTGGGGAAAATCATCCTGCTGTGGCAACCTCCTGCAATAATTTAGGCCATATTTACCAAGAGCAGAGTAATTTAGAACAGGCGGCTGAATATATTAAGAAAGCTGGTGCTATTTTTCTTAAGCTTTTTGGTGAAAATCATCCTGCTGTGGCAACCTCTTGCAATAATTTAGGCCAAATTTACTACGATTATGGCAATTTAGGACAAGCGGCTGAATATACTAACAAAGCTCTTGCGATTTACCTTAAGCTTTTTGGGGAAAATCATCCTGATGTGGCAATGTCTTGCAATAATTTAGGCCGAATTTATCAAGAACAAGGCAATCTAGGCAAGGCAGCAGAGTATGCAGAAAAAGCTCTCGCCATTAACCTTAAGCTGTTTGGTGAAAATCATCCTGCCGTGGCGATCTCTTGCAATAATTTAGGCCAAATTTACCAAGAACAAGGCAATCTAGACAAGGCAGTGGAGTATACAGAAAAAGCTCTCGCCGTTAACCTTAAGCTGTTTGGTGAAAATCATCCTGCCGTGGCGATCTCTTGCAATAATTTAGGCCAAATTTACCAAGAACAAGGCAATCTAGGCAAGGCAGTGGAGTATGCAGAAAAAGCTCTCGCTATTAACCTTAAGCTTTTTGGTGAAAATCATTCTAAGACGGCAATGGCTTATAACAACTTGGGGGACATCTATCATAAACAAGGCAATTTAGGCAAGGCGACTGATTATGCAAAAAAAGCTCTCGCCATTAATCTTAAGCTTTTCGTTGAAAATCATTCTAAGGCGACAATATTTTTATAGCAACTGGGAGCAATATTGCCAAGAACAAAGCAATCTAGACAGCAATTCCCGTAAATAAAAATTTTAACTTTATTTACAGATAATCTTAAGGTTTGCTTATCTAAAAGCAAAAGGGTACCTTAAGCTTTCTTTGCCGAAGTTAATATTTAGTTTAAAGTTAAGAATCTCTACACTCAAGGGCTCAAAGGGCACTTTCAAGCTTTTTTATTAAGAAGTATTTGAAGTAAGTCTTGCCCCTTTAAATCCATAGGCAATTGATTGGTAAAAATCTTGCCAGCTATCGATAAAGTAAAAGACAAAAAAAGCGCGCATGAGCATCTATAAGCTACTTCTTGAGCCAGCTTTTTTGACAGCAGCTAGAAACATACTGCAGCAGTGCTGTTGCACTTGATCGATCAGGAAAGCTAACATCATAAGATAGGCAAAAAGATGGCATAGATGCTGATGACCATGGCCAAAGTTATGCTCAAATGTCCTAGACAGTACTTCACCTGACAAACATGAGTTACCTGGCAGGTACTATTTCTGTCAGTTGTAACTTATCTAGCATCTTTTCTTGCGCAAGATGTTTAGCATCTAAGAATATTTGTAAAGGCGCCTTGCCAAAACAATACTTTCCTGTATGTGTGTTCTCTCGTTATTATACTCATTCATCTTAAGATACATTTCCTAATGTTCCAGCTAGCTTTAAAACACCAAGTTTATTTTTTATAACTTCTTGATGAGTTGCTAAATTTGACATTTTGGCACTCCTTATTGGTTTTAAGTCGCTCACTTCAACTTCCCTGCTATCACTTTTAATGAGCGACAGGGCTTCAAGCTTCGCGACATATAAATCGTGTTTCCTTTATTTTTATCACAAATGTCAGTTTAAGTCCTATCTATTACAGCTGTGCTGTATCGTACGCTTAATTGCAGAAAGTATTAATCGAAAGTATATGATTTCATTAATTCATTAAGAGCTATCCCGTACCCTTCATAATAGGTTTTTAGGTGAATTAAATCTTTAGCAGAAATCTTATCGCCTGGTGGAAGTCCTTCTTTTTTTGGAATTGCTTTCATTTTATCAAAAAGCGAGAGTTTCGGGACACCTTCTACGATTAACGAAGAACTGAGATGATTTAAGCAGGACGATTGAGAGTCTCGAAGATTGCCAATACTTTTGTTTACACTCATAATAACGCGCGCTTTTGTTGCATACGCTGCTGCTGTTAGAAAGTCTCCTTGCTTATGATAGATTAGCTCCAAATGCTTGTAAGCATCAACTAAGTCAAGATGATTTTCACCAAACAGCCTAATATTGATTTTGAGGGCTTGCTTGATACACTTAGCTGCTTGATCGAGATTTGCTTGCTTATGATAGATTACCCCCAAATCGTTATAACCTAACGCTATAGTAGGATGATATATACTCAAATGTCTTCTAATATTAATTTCTAGTGCTTTGCTGATATACTCAGCCGCCTGTCCTAACTTTCCTTGTTGGTAGTAGACTATTCCTAAGTTCTCGTAATCTCTTTCTACATTAGGATTATTTTTATCAAGAAGCTCACGGTTAATAGTGAGGCTTTTCTTAAAATACACAATTGCCTGTTTTGGATTGCCTTGTTTATCATAGATTGCTGCTATGTTACTGTATTCTCTTGCAACGAGGGGATGGTTTTCACCAAAAAATTTTAAGTAAATGGAGAGAGCTTTCTTAAAATACTCTGATGCTTGTTCTAGTTTGCCTTCATAAAGGTAGATTGCTCCTAAAATATTATAGTCTCTTGCTATGTTAGGATGATTTTCCTTAAAAATTTTACAATCGATAGTAAGAGCTTTTTTGGCATACTCAGCCGCTTGTTCTAAATTGCCTTGTTTATGATAGATTGCTCCTAAAATATTATAGTCTCTTGCTATGTCAGGATGATTTTCTTTAAAAGTTTTACAATCGATATTAAGGGCTTTTTTGGCATACTCAGCCGCTTGTTCTAAATTGCCTTGTTCCATATGAATTATTCCCAAGTTATTATATTTGTTTGCCATCTCGGGATGATTCTCTCCAACACTCTTAAGGGCAATGTCGAGACCCTTCTTAACACACTCCGCTGCCAGTCCTAATTTATGTTGATCTTTGTAAATTGCTCCCAAATTACTATAACCTGTTGCTACGATGAGATGATTATCACCAAAAATATTAAAGTTAATAAAGAGGGCCTTTTCAGCATACTCAGCCGCTTGTTCTAAATTGCCTTGTTCTTTGCAGATATATCCCAAGCTAGTGTAATTGCTTGCCACATTATGGCTGTCTTCACCCGAAAGGTTAATGTTAATGGCAAGGGCTTTCCTGGTATACTCAGCTGCTTGTTCTAAATTGCCTTCATCTTGGTAGATTGTTGCCAAAATATTATAGCTTCTTGCTACGAGGGGATGATTTTCCCCAAAACTCTTAAAGTTAATAGCAAGAGCTTTCTTGGTATACTCAGCCCCTTGCTCTAAATTGCCTTGTTGCTTGCAGATAAGCCCTAACTCGTTATAAATATTTGTTATACGGGAATGAGAGGCTCCAAAAAACTTGAGGCCAATGGCAAGAGCCTTGTGCCCATACTCTGCTGCTTTATCTAAATTTCCTTGACTCTGATAGATAGAGCTAAGGTTTTGGTAAATTTTTACTATATTATGATGATTTTCTTTAAAAAACTTGAGGTTAATGGAGAGTGCTTTCTCAACATGTTTAGCGGCTTTGTCGAAATTGCCTTGGTCATGGTAGATTAGTCCCAAGTTGTTGTAATCGGTTGCTACAATTGCATGATTTTCACCAAAAATGTTAAGGTCAATGGCGAGAGCTTGATTGATATACTTAGCGGCCTGTTCTAAATCGTCCTGCAGTTGATAGATACCTCCAAGAGTGTTATAGATTGCTGCCATCTGAGGATGATTCTTGCCAAAAAGTCCACGGCCAATGAAGAAAGCTCTTCGAACATATTTAATCGC